>JASFUJ010000031.1:5000-11631 GCA_050050355.1 Acidobacteriota bacterium | reverse complement strand
CGGACGCCGTCGGGCCCCGGCGCCGCTTCCGATCATGAATCGACTCGATCCGAGAACCCCGAGCACCCGCGATCGACGACAGCCCTGGGCGCTGGTGCGGGCGGAGCCGGGGATCCCGGCCGGAGGGTCGGCCGGAGGGTGGTGGCGGTTCGAGCGACCGGTGGAGATCCTCCGCGCCACGGAGGTCGGGCAGGTGCCGTCGGTCCTCCGGCGGGTGGACGAGGCGAGCCGCTCCGGTGCGTGGGCGGTCGGGTTCGTGGCCTACGAGGCCGCCGGCGCCTTCGATCCTGCGTTCCGGACCCTCCCCCCCGCCGGGGATCCTCCCCTGGCCTGGTTCGGACTGTTCGAGGGACCGAGGGCCTGGGAAGCGACGCCCGGCTCCGTCACCGTGAGCGACGTCGTCCCGACCGTGACCGACACCGAGTACCTGGAGGCCGTGGCCCGGATCCGCCGCCTGATCGCCCGGGGGGAGACCTACCAGGCCAACCTGACCTATCGGCTGCGCGGCACCCTGCAGGGCCCGGGGCCGGACGCCGCGGCCCTGTTCCTGCGGCTGGTCTCGGAGCAGCCCTCGCCCTATGCGACGTACCTTGATCTTGGAGGGACCCTGCGAGGAGACCTCGCAGGGCCGCACGCCGTCTGCTCCGCCTCCCCCGAGCTCTTCTTCCACCGCACCGGCCGCTCGATCGTCTGCCGCCCGATGAAGGGAACCATCGGCCGGGGCAGGACGACCGCCGAGGATCGGGCCGCGGCCCGGGTGCTGGCGGAGTCCTCGAAGGAGCGCGCCGAGAACCTGATGATCGTCGACATGGTCCGCAACGACCTCGGCCGGATCGCGCGCACCGGAAGCGTGCGGGTGCCCGACCTGTTCCGCATCGAGCGGTACCCGACGCTGTTCCAGATGACGTCCGAGGTCGCCGCGGAGACCGATGCGACCCTGGAGGAGGTGTTCGCCGCGCTGTTCCCGTGCGCGTCGATCACCGGAGCCCCGAAGGTCCGGACCATGGAGATCCTCGCCGAGCTCGAGACCACGCCTCGGGGCGTCTACACCGGGGCCGTGGGCTTCGTGGCCCCCGGGGGCGACGCCCGCTTCTCGGTGGCGATCCGGACGGCCTGGGTCGGCGGCGAGGGTGCATCGGCGGCGAGGGGAGCGCGCGTCGAGTACGGGACGGGCAGCGGGGTGGTGTGGGATTCGAAGCCTCGCTCCGAGCTCGCCGAGACGCGGACGAAGGCGCTCATCCTGACCGGTGGGCCGCACCGGGGCCCTTCAGCCGGCCTGGGCCCGGGGATGGACCCGGGAATGGAACCGGACACGGAGCCTGGTACGGAGCCGGGCGACGGGTTCCGGCTGCTCGAGACGTTGCGCTGGGAGCCGGACCGTCCCGGGACGCCGGGCCTTCCCTCTCTTCCCCTGCGGGGCTACTCCCTGCTGGAGCGGCACCTGGAGCGGCTGGCGGACTCCGCCGACTACTTCGGATTCACCCTGGACCCCGACGCGGTCCGGGCTGAGCTCGCCCGGATCGCTGCCGAGCTGGCGTCCGCGGCGGACGGCGGCACCGGAGGAGCGTGGCGCGTCCGACTCCTGGTCGATCGTTCCGGATCGGCGACGGCGGAGGCCGGACCGCTCTCCGACCCCCTTGGCGGCCGGGGCGGCGGGGTCGACGGGGGCGGCGGAGACGGGCCGGAGCGGCGCGCGTGGCGGGTCGAGCTCGCAGCCTCGCCGGTCGACGCCTCCGACCGCTTCCTGTTCCACAAGACCACCCGCCGGGAGGTCTACGAACGGGCGCGCCGGGAGGTTCCGGAGGCGGACGACGCGATCCTCTGGAATCGGGACGGCGAGCTGACCGAGACGACGATCGCGAACCTGGTGGTGGAGCTGGACGGAGACCTCCTCACCCCCCGGGTCTCCAGCGGCCTCCTCCCCGGAACCCGCCGGGCGGAGCTCCTGGAACGGGACGTGATCCGGGAGGCCCGACTGCTCCGCGAGGACCTGGGGCGGGCGCACCGGCTCTGGCTGATCAACTCGGTCCGAGGATGGATCCCCGCCCGCCTCCTGCGGGCGAAAACGAGGATCGATGGGGCGCCCGCCCACCACGAGATACGCTCGCCCGCGAGGTGATCGATGAATGGATCGAAGCGGTCCCGGCCCGAGCCCTCCAACCCGCCCTCGTCGTTCCCGGCATCGGCGTGGGGCGTCCTGGCGTACACCGTGCTGGTCGCGGTCTGGGGGGCGTACGTCCGCGCCACCGGCGCCGGTGCAGGTTGCGGCAACCACTGGCCGCTCTGCAACGGAGAGGTGCTGCCACGGGCGCCCGCCGTGGAGACGATGGTCGAGCTCAGCCACCGGCTCACCAGCGGGCTGGTGGGGGTTCTGGTGCTCCTCCTGGCCATCTGGGCCGTCCGGCGGTTCGGGTGGCGGCACCGCGTGACCGCCGGCGCCCTCGCGGCGCTGGCCCTCACCGTCGTGGAGGCGCTCATCGGGGCGGCGCTCGTCCGCTTCGACCTGGTGGGGGACAATCCGTCCGCGGTCCGGGGCGTGGTGATCGCCGCCCACCTGGTCAACACATTGCTGCTCCTGGGCGCCCTCGCGCTGACGGCCGCGTGGGCCTCCGGAGCCCGCGCCGGCGCCGGCTACGGAGCTCCAAGACTCCGCGGCCAGGGCGCCGCGGGGTGGCTGCTGGCGGCCGGGCTCGGGCTCGTCTGCGTGCTCGGGGCGAGCGGGGCGGTGACCGCCCTCGGCGACACCCTCTACCCGGTCGCCAGCCTGACCGAGAAATCGATCCTCGAGCTGCCGCCGACGGCGCAGCTCCTGATCCGGCTCCGGGTCCTCCACCCGTTCATCGCGGTGGGCGTCGGGATCTACCTGGTGGCCGCCGCCGCCCTCGTGCGCCTGCTCCGGCCCGGCCGGACGGTCGCGCGGCTCGCACTCGGCCTGGCCGTGCTGTTCACCGTGGAGCTCCTGGTCGGCATCGTCAACGTGGGCCTGGCCGCACCGGTGTGGCTGCAGCTCGTCCATCTGGGCCTGGCGTACCTGGTGTGGATCGACCTGGTCCTCCTCGCGGCGGCGGCGCTCTCCGAGCACGTTCCCCGGGGCAGCCTGGCCGGAGGTGGGGAGGGCCCGGGTCAGTTGGTGAGGTAGCCGTAGAGGTCGACGGCCACCGACCGGTCGGTCTCGTTGTAGAACAGGACCCTGTACCGCGGAAAGGCCAGGGGCTTGCGAACCGGCTCCCCGGCGAAGTAGCCCCGGTCGGAGAGACGCACCCGAGCGGTGGCCTCGAGGGGGAAGTGGAACCGGCCCACCTCCCGGAAGGTGCGCACCACCGGCTCCTCGTCCGGCAGCAGCACCACGCCGACCCGGCCTTCCCGGGCGAGCTTGCCCTGGACCTCTCCACGGAGCGAGAGGACGACGTGGGTGAAGCCTGCCGCCTCGATGCGACCGGCCTCGACGAGGCTCGTGGTGTCGTCACGAGGCACCGGGGAGACCACGACGTCCCCGAGGCGCACGAGCTGCGACTGGGGGATCGGTCGATCCAGCCGGACCGTCCCCTCGACCCCCTGCACCTGGGGGAAGTTGACCACCTCGACCGGGGCGACGCTCTCGGCGGTCCCCTGTCGGCCGGGCCAGAGAAGAACCGTGACGGCGCCGAGCAGAAGCACCGGCAGAGCAAACCGTACCGTACGCATGGGCACCTCCTGACCGGGTCTACGGCGGATGGCGCCCGGGCGTCCAGGAGGGCCGGCCGGGGGCGGCCGGTCGGATCAGTCGTCCGGGGTCGTGACCCGGCCGCGGACACCGTCGACGATGATGGAGCCGGAGCCGTCGCGGCGGACGGTGAGGTCGCCGTCCACGTCGCGGACGCGGATGCTCCCGGAGCCGTCCTCCTCGACCACGACGCTGCCGCCCACGCCGGCGATGTCGATCTCGCCGGAGCCGTCGTCGTCGATGGTCACGTCACCGTCCACGTCGCGCAGCTCGATCTCCCCGGAGCCGTCCGAGACGCGGACGGACCCCCCGACGCCGGTGACCTCGATCTCCCCGGAGCCGTCGTCGATGAACACCGAGCCGCCGATCCCGAGCACCTCGATCTCGCCGGAGCCGTCGTCGATGTCCAGGTCGCCGTCGATGTCGCTGACCTCGATGCTCCCGGAGCCGTCCTCCAGCTCGAGGGAGGCCACCGACCGGACGGTGAGGGAGCCGCTCCCGTCGTCGATCTCCACCGCGAGGCCCGAGGGGAGCTCCACTTCGAGATCGAGGGAGGCGCTGCCGCGCACCCGGCGAGGATACTCGGCCTTCAGATAGAGCGTGTCCCCGCGGCGGTCGGTGCTCAGGGCGATGTCGTCCAGGTACTCGGCGCGCGAGGCGCAGGCGGTTCCTTCGGCCCGCACGCGGTCGAGCCCTTCGGAGCCGCGCACGTCGAGGCTGCCCGCACCCACGTCGATCACCAGGCGGGTGGCGCCGTCGACGTCGAGCGAGGCTTCGCGAGGCGCGCTGTGATCGCAGTCGTCGGCGATCGCGACGTGGCAGCCGACGCTGCCTAGAGAGAAGACGAGGATGGTGGCGATGGTGATGATGGGTCTCATGAGCTTCCTCCCTGAAGACTCGGTGATTCGGTGGTGACCCCATCCTACGCCCTCGGAGCCGGAAAGATTCAGCTCGAGCCGGCGGAGGCCGGACAAACGAAAGCCCCCGGACACCTAGGTGTCCGAGGGCTCTCCGAAGATCAATCCCGGCGACGACCTACTCTCCCACACCGTCTCCAGTGCAGTACCATCGGCGCTGAGGGGCTTAACTGCCGTGTTCGGAATGGGAACGGGTGTTTCCCCCTCGCTACAGTCACCGGGAAACCGTTGACTTTCAATGCCCGGAACGTGCTCCGTTCCGGCAACCAAATCGGGTAAACAGCAATAGGATCCACCAGGTGTGAAGATAAATGGTCAAGCCGAACGGCCGATTAGTACGGGTCAGCTCAACGTCTTGCAACGCTTACACCTCCCGCCTATCAAACTCGTAGTCTTCGAGTGGCCTTCAGGGAGACCTCATCTCGAGGTGGGCTTCCCGCTTAGATGCATTCAGCGGTTATCCTTTCCGAACATAGCTACCCAGCTGTGCCGCTGGCGCGACAACTGGTGCACCAGAGGTTCGTCCGTCCCGGTCCTCTCGTACTAGGGACAAATCCTCTCAAGTCTCCTACGCCCACGGAAGATAGGGACCGAACTGTCTCACGACGTTCTAAACCCAGCTCACGTACCACTTTAATCGGCGAACAGCCGAACCCTTGGGACCGGCTTCAGCCCCAGGATGTGATGAGCCGACATCGAGGTGCCAAACCGCCGCGTCGATGTGAACTCTTGGCGGCGATCAGCCTGTTATCCCCGGAGTACCTTTTATCCGTTGAGCGATGGCCCTTCCATGCGGGACCACCGGATCACTAAGGCCTACTTTCGTACCTGCTCGACTTGTAGGTCTCGCAGTCAAGCTCCCTTCTGCCTTTGCGCTCTGCGGCTGGTTTCCAATCAGCCTGAGGGAACCTTCGCGCGCCTCCGTTGCTGTTTGGGAGGCGACCGCCCCAGTCAAACTACCCGCCTGCCAATGTCCCGGATCCGGATCACGGACCTCGGTTAGAACTCCACTACGTCAAGGGTGGTATTTCACGGATGGCTCCACCGACGCTAGCGCGCCGACTTCAAAGCCTCCCACCTATCCTACACATGACGCACCGGGGTTCACTGACAGGGTGCAGTAAAGGTTCACAGGGTCTTTCCGTCTTTCCGCGGGTAACCGGCATCTTCACCGGTGCTACAGATTCGCTGAGCCCCTTGTGGAGACAGCGCCCAGATCGTTACGCCATTCGTGCAGGTCGGAACTTACCCGACAAGGAATTTCGCTACCTTAGGACCGTTATAGTTACGGCCGCCGTTTACCGGGGCTTCAATTCAGAGCTTCGCCGACCGAAGTCAGCTAACCCCTCCTCTTAACCTTCCGGCACCGGGCAGGCGTCAGACCCTATACGTCGTTTTCGACTTTGCAGAGTCCTGTGTTTTTAGTAAACAGTCGCCTGGGCCATTTCTCTGCGACCCCCGGGAGCTCGGAGCGCGAAGCTCTTCACCCTCAGGGGCACACCTTCTCCCGAAGTTACGGTGTCAATTTGCCGAGTTCCTTCACAAGGGATCACTCAAGCGCCTTGGGATTCTCTCCCCGTCTACGTGTGTCCGTTTGCGGTACGGGCACCCCGCAATCTCCTTAGAGGTTATTTCTTGGCAGCTTGGGGTCACCCACTTTATGGCCCGGAGGCCTCGACGTCACGCCTTGGAGTTTGGTGTGGAGCGGCGGATTTTCCTACCACTCCCTCCTACACGCTTGAACCTGCATCCAATAGCAGGCTGGGCTACCCTTCTGCGTCACCCCATCGTACGAACGATTGCAAGGTGGTACAGGAATATTAACCTGTTTCCCATCGACTACGCTTTTCAGCCTCGCCTTAGGGACCGACTAACCCTGAGCGGATTAACCTTCCTCAGGAAACCTTAGACTTTCGGCGAGCGGGTTTCTCACCCGCTTTATCGCTACTTGTGCCGGCAGGGTCACTTCCGTGCGCTCCACCAGTCCTCACGGTCTGACTTCAACGCCCAC
>JASFUJ010000030.1:0-11695 GCA_050050355.1 Acidobacteriota bacterium | reverse complement strand
ACCGCCTCGAGCAGGCGGGCGAGGCCGTCGACCTTGGGGCGCCGGGTCGCCGCCATCCGCTCCGGGTCGAGGGCCGGGATCAGCCGGGGCTCGTTGATCCCGGCTCCGTGGAGGAGCGCCGTCACCGAGCCGAGCTCCCGGCTCAGGTCGGCGACGGCCGCCGCGACCTCCTCGGGATCGGTGACGTCGGCCGGCCGGTACTGGAACCGGATCCCGGCGGTGGCGAGGCGCTCGAGATTGGCGGCGAGCTCGGGGCTCTCGTCGGGAAGCGATCGGCCGATCAGGGCCAGGGAGGCACCGGTGGCTCGCGCCAGAGCCAGGGCGCATTCGGCGGCGATGCCCCGGCCGCCGCCGGAGACCAGCAGGACGTCTTCGGAGCCGAGCGGCAGCGTGGTCTCTCCGGCCGTACGCTCCCCTTCCGCGGTCTCCGGTCCTCCGTGGCGTTCGACGAGGCGCAGCACGGGCACCCGGCGCCGTCCGGTCGCGTCGTAGACGGCCTCCGAGTACCCGTCTCCGGCGTTTCGGATCTCGGCGGCCACCCAGGCGGCGGCGTCCCGATGGCCCGACGGCACCTGGACCACCGTGACCGAGCCCCGCCGGCGCTCGAGATGCAGGCACCGGGCGAACGCGGCGCCGACTCCCCGGCGGTCCGTGGCTCGCCGGTCTCCGGCCGCGACGGGGACGACCAGCACGAACGGCGTCGTGCGCTCGGCCAGGGCCGTCCGCGCGCCGTCCAGCAGGCGGGTGACCGCCCGGCGGTCCGTCGGCCACGCGGGGTCCTCCGGCAGCCAGACCACGACGCCGGCCGCCCCGGAGCCGGACCCGGAGTCGGCGCCGAGCGTCTCCCGGAGCCGCTCCACGGCCGGGACGTCCTCCGGAGCGATCAGGGTGAAGGCGCCGGGGAGGTTGCTCCCGGACGAGTCCCGCGAGTCGGGCAACTCCCGCAACTCCCGGCCGACCAGCTCGACGGAGAACGGTCGGACCCAGGACTCGACCCCCGGAGGCGGCCCTTGCGGCTCTCCAGGCCGGGCCCCGGCGCCGTCGTTCGCCTCGACGAGCCGTCTCAGGGAGGCGGCGATCTCCGCCACGGAGGCGTCGGCGTAATCGGTGGGGTCCGCGGGCGGCGCGGCGCCCATCCGCCGGGCCGCCTCCACCACGAGCTGCCCCACGGCGATCGAGTTGAGGTGCAGATCGCTCAGCATCCGGTCGCCCTCGGCGAGGCTCTCGACCGGCAGCTCGGTCTGGGAGGACACCAGGTGGCGGACGATCCCCACGGGGTCCGACGCCTCGGGGTCCGGTCGCGCGGGGGTCCGGCCCGGTCCCGGGTCCGGGATCTCGGCCGAGGCCGCCGGCTGCTCCGGCCGAGCCGACCGAGACGGGGCCGCGGCTCCGGGCGACGGAGCCCGCTCGCACGGGTTCCGGAGGAGCCGTCGGTCGCGCCGCACCGGACGCAGAAAGCGGTCCCGGAAGAGGGCGTCCGGGCTGACCGGTGCGCCGAGGCAGAACAGGGCGCCGGCGGCGGTGAGCAGACCCGCCGTGCCCGGGCCCCCGGCGTCCAGGGGGATCGCCGGAGCGGCGTCGCACTGGGCGGCGAGCCTGGACAGGATGCGACCGGGGCCCACCTCGAGCCACAGATCGACCGGTCCGGCGACGTCCTCCGAGCCGGCCAGCGCCTGGGAGAAGCGGACCGGTCGGGTGAGCTGCTCCAGCAGCAGCTCGGACAGGTCGTGCCCCGGCTCCAGCAGGGCTCCGGTGACGGTGGAGACCACGGAGCGCCCCGCCGCGGGCCGGAACGAACGCCGGGAGGCCGGAGTCAGGATCTCGTCGAGGGCCCGCCCGAGCCCCGGGAGCGCCCGTTCCATCGAGGGCGAGTGGAACGCCCTGGATACGCGCAGCCGCACCACCGGGATGCGCTCCCTCCGCGCCCGCTCGGCGATGGTGTCGACCGCTTCCGGCGGACCGGAGACCACGACCTCCTCGCTGCCGTTGATCGCGGCGATCCCGCCGCCGGCCACGCCGTCCAGCAGCCGCTCGACCTCCGTCACGGCGCACCGCAGGCTGATCATCGCGCCCGGCGGTGCGCTCTCCTCCATGACGCGGCCCCGGGCGTCGGCGATCCGGACCAGCTCCCGATCCGAGAGGCTCCCCGCCCAGTGGAGCGCGGCCAGCTCCCCGAGGCTGTGACCGATCGCCACCGAGGCTTCCACCCCGAGCCGCTCGAGGAGCGCGAGGCCGGCGAGGGACCCCTTGACGATCTCCGGCTGGGCGATCGCGGTCGAGGTGTCCCCCCCCTCGTCGCGGGCGGGGGCGATCGCCGCGGCGCGCCGGTAGACCTCCTCGGCCTCCTCGAAGCGTCGCGTCCACGCGCCTCCCCCGCGGTGGAGAGGCGCTCCCTGGCCCGGGAAGAGGAAGCCGATGCGGGGGCGGGGTGCGGCCCGGCCGACGAGGACGCCCTTCGACGGATCCAGCCCCGGGTCCAGTCCCGGAGAGGAGTCGCCGCCGGCCCGGGAGCCCGGCCCCTCGCCGGACAGCCTCGCCGCGGCCCGGCGGAGCCGCCGGGCCGCCTCCCCCGGGTTCCGCGCCACCACCGCGCACCGCACCGGCCGCTCGGAGTCGGCCTCCGAGAGCTCTCCCGCCAGATCGGTGAGCTCGGCCCGGGACAGGCCCTCGGCCTCGTCGGCCAGCGTCCGGGCCCGCTCCGCCAGGTCCGGAGCGTCCCCGGCCGAGAGCACCAGCAGCTCGGCCTCCTGCGGCGAGCGGTCGAGGAGCCGCTCGATCGGTCCGAGCCGGGCGGGCTCCGCCTGCCGGCCCGCGCGCGCGCTTCGTGGAACCGCCGCTTCCAGCACCAGGTGGCTGTTGATGCCTCCGAAGCCCATGGCGCTGACCCCGGCCCGGCGGGTGTGGCCTTCCGGCCAGGGCTCGGCTCTGGGCACGACCCGGAGCGCCGGCGGACCGTCGCCGCCGAGGCCCTCGACCAGGATCGGGTGCGGCGTCTCGCAACCGAACGTGGGGGGCAGGATCTCGTGGCGCAGGGCCTGGATCGTCTTGATCGTTCCGGCCACTCCGGCCGCCGCCTTGGTGTGGCCGATCAGGGCCTTGATGGAGCCGATCGCCGCCGGCGAGCGGGCGCCCGCGGACCGGCGGAGCCGGCTCAGGGCGGCGAGCTCCGCCGCGTCGCCGACCGGCGTGCCGGTGCCGTGGGCCTCGAACAGGGCGATCTCGTCCGGTCCGAATCCGGCCCGCTCGTAGGCCCGCGTGAGGGCGCGGAGCTGACCGTCGCTCTCCGGCCGGGTGAGCCCCCCTCCGCCGTCCGAGGAGATCCCCCAGCCGGCGACCACGGCCAGGACCCGGCATCCTCGGGCCAGGGCCTCGTCCAGGCGCATCAGGACGACGACCCCGGACCCCTCGCCGGGCAGGAACCCCTGGGAGTGGCGGTCGAAGACCCGCATCTCGCCGCTGGAGAGGGCGCCGGTGCGCGAGAAGCCCACCAGCTCGAACGGATCGAGGGACAGGTCCACGCCGCCGGCCAGGGCCACGTCCAGGTCCCCGGCCACCAGGGCGGAGCAGGCGTTGGCGATCGCCAGCAGCGAGGAGGCGCAGGCGCCGTCGACGGTGTAGCCGCCGCCTCCCAGGTCGAAGTGGTTGCAGATGCGGCCGGCGATGGTGTTGGCGAGGCCGCCGGCCAGGGTCTCTTCGCCGGGCGGATCGAACGGCTCCTTGTAGCGGCCCTCGATCCGGTCCAGGAGCTCGCCCGTCCTCTCGGGGCTCCACCCTTCCTCGGCCAGGGCGGCGCCGAGGGTCCGCCGCACGTAGGGCCAGCGCAGGCGCAGGATCTGGGCGCGGGAGAACTCCCCGGTGAGACTGTTGCCCACGAGGACCCCCGTCCCGTCCTTCGGCAGCCCCTCGGCGCCCGGGAAGCCGGCGTCCGCCAGGGCGCGCGAGGCCACGTCCAGGGCCAGCCAGTGGGTCAGGTCGGCCGCTCGGAAGCTCCCGCCGGCGACCCGGAACCCGACCCGGTCGAACTCCCAGTCGTGGAGGAGGGCGGCCTCGGTGCAGGCGATCGAGTCGGCGTCGCCGGCCGTGGCGGCGTCGTAGTCCTCGATCCGCAACCGCTCCGGGGGGATCCGGCGGAACGCCTTCCTGCCGGCGACCACGTTCTCCCACAGTCGCTCGGGGCTCCGGGCGTCGGGATAGTGGCACGCCATCCCGACGACGGCGACGCGCTCGGCCGGGGAGCCGCCGGTGCGGGTCATCGTCCGGCCACCGCCGAGGCCGCCGGCTCGACCGCCATCTTCTTCTCGGTGGTCTTCCTCTCTCCGGCGCGAACCCGGGCGAGAGCCGCGAGCCCGACCCCCCGGACGATGCTGACCGCCGAGAGTGCGAAGAACAGGCCGAACACCACGTGGCTCGCCATCAGCACGCCGTAGGCCGCGGCCACCGAGGCGCCGAACAGCACCTGGTTCCGGGGGCGGAACGGCGTGGTCGCCGGATCGGTCACCATGTAGAAGGTGAACAGCACGAAGGCGACCCCGGTCATGGGGACCAGCCCCGCCTGGAACGGCGTGTCGAAGATCGCGCTCCGGATCGCGGCCTGACCGGCGAAGCCGGCCAGCCAGGCGGCGATCAGGGGGATCTTGCGGGTCAGGGTCGCGTTCAGGAACGTGCCGGAGACCACGATGATCGCCGGCAGCACCCAGTCCTGCCAGCCGACCAGGCCCTCGGTGAACATGTAGGGCGGCGCGATGCCGACCCAGGGGAAGAGGACCAGCGTGACGCTGATGCCGAGGTTCGAGGGGTTCATGACGTGGCGCCGGCCCCGGCCGACGGGCGCGCGCAGCAACCGTTTCGAGGCCAGGGCCACGACCACGGCGAACACCATCGGCATCAGCCGGTCGTTGGCGTAGAGCAGCATGCTGCAGGCGAGGCCCGTGATGTGCGCCGGCAGCAGGAAGTGGAAGAGCGCTCCGGGCGAGCCGGCGAACCGTGGCTCCTGCCCGTTCGAGCGAGCGTCGATCCATTCGAGCAGCAGCTCGACCGAGTAGGCGGCCGCCAGGGCGACGAGCGGTTGCGCCCAGGACTGCTCGAACCCGAGGACGGTGTGACCCAGGACGTTGAACAGGGTGATCGCGAAGGAGAAACGGCGCAGGGCCACCAGGCGGACGTCTCGTTTCGCGAGGCGTTGGTCGGGGCCTGAGGACATGCGGTTCTCTCCTTCCTGGGTCGGGTCAGCGGGTCGGCCGGTCTCCCTCCCAGCCGAGCAACACCGTGTGCCAGCCGGGAGACAGTCGGAGGGTTTCGCGCCGGGGGGCGCCGTCGGGGGAGCGCCAGGCGATCTCCACGTCCACCCGGCCGTCGGCCGGGCCCCCGCCCAGGTCCCGGTCCAGGCCCCTTCCCAGGCCCCTTCCCAGGCCCCTTCCCAGGCCAAAATGCAGCTCCGGGCTCCCCACGCCCGAGTGCCCGTTGCCCCCGTCGACCTGGTCCACCCGGATCGTCCCGTCGGGGTGCCGGACGCGGACCGTGGCGTGGAGCGCCGCCCTGCCGGGCATGTCCGGACCCGGAAGCCCCGGACGGGTCCGGGTGGCGGTGGGCTGCAGGGGGAGCAGCAGGTGGAGTCCCAGGAACCGGCCGGGATCGGGAGCCTCGTTGACGTGGAGCACGTGATCCTCCCACTGGTTGGCGATCACGAAGTCCAGGTCGCCGTCCCCGTCGACGTCCGCCGTGGCGATTCCGCGGGTGACGTGCGGACGGTCCAGCCCCAGGTCGGGTGCCAGGTCGAAGAACCTGCCGCTGGAGGCGCGGACGAAGAACGGGTTGTGCTGGTGGCCGGAGAGGTCGTCGCCGGGTCCGAACCGGGGCCAGCTCGCCGGGTTCGGAACCAGCTCGTCGTTGCCCATGGCCAGCTCGTGGAGCTCCGGCCAGCGGTCGCGCTCCCCCTTGAGGAAGCCCGTGGCCTGGAGCGCCTCCAGGCTGCCGTCGTTGTCGAAGTCGCCGAAGCGGGTGTCCCAGCCCCAGCCGCTCCGCGACAGGCCGAGAGGCTCGCTGCGATCGACGTAGGGGGCGTGACCGTCGGCCATGTCCGACGGCCGTCCGGTCGACTGGAACAGGAAGTGGCTCTCCTCCAGCGACCACTTCGCGGCGATGTTGCTGACGTAGATGTCGAGCAGGCCGTCGCCGTTCAGGTCGGCGAAGTCGACGCCCATCCCCTTGAACGAGTCGCGCCCGAGGATCTTCGAGCGCACGGTGGTCAGGCGGCGCTTCCCCTCGAGCCGCGCGAACCGGATCTCGCCCGGGCGGGAGCGGTTGTGGAGCAGGCGATCAGGGCCGAAGTCGTTGGCGAAGTAGAGCTCCGGCAGCAGGTCGTCGTCCAGGTCCGCGGCTCCCACGGCCAGGGCCCAGCCGTGCGCGACCCGCTCGTCCAGCGCATCCACCTCCTCGAAGCGGACGGTCGGTGGGGTGCCGTCCGGCTGCCCGGTGGTGCCGCCGGTCCAGCGCAGGATCCGGTTGGCGCCGCCGTTGAAGGCGCGCGACATGGAGTGTTGCATCGACTCGCGCCCCGGACGGTCGGCGCCGAGGATCCAGGCGCCGTCGGGGAAGTAGTTGCCGATCACCAGGTCGGCGTGACCGTCGCCGTCGAGGTCCGCGCGGGTGGCGGCATTGGTGTACCAGCGCTCACCCGAGTCGCTGACCTCGACCGGGTGGTATCGATCGGCGCCCGGAGGGCCTCTCGGGTCGCCGGTCCGCAGGAAGGCGACGGGGGTCCGGCCCCAGAAATAGACCAGCAGGTCGGTCCGGCCGTCCTCGTTCAGATCGCCGGGGAGACAGCCCATCGGGGCGGAGGTCGAGGGGTCGTAGGGAAGGGGGGTGGTGTCCAGGGCGAAGGACGCGTACGCGCCCGGGGAGCCCGGCAGGGCCTCGACGATCACCTGGTCGGTGCGCACGTCCACGGAGCAGACGTCGTCGGCGAGGCCGTCGCCGTCCAGGTCCGCCAGGGCGACGGCGGCGCCGACCGAGGAGATCCATGCATCGACCCGGGAGAGCGAGGGGTGGACGTCCCGGATCGACGCCGGCTCGCCGGCGTCTTCGAGGCCGGAGGCGCCGGGCAGGACGACCTCGGTGAAGTGGAAGCGTCCCGCCAGCGCGGCGCGCTCGTCGTCCGGCAGTCGAGGGAGCCGGGTGAAGCCGTAGGCGAGCACCACCAGCGCCAGCGCCGTCAGGCGCGTCGCGTACCGGCCCGGCCCGGAGCGCGGGAACACCTTCACGAACGCTCCCGAAGCGTGCCGTCTCTTCCCTGCCGCGGTCGGCGGGTAACGGGTCCATTGGGCGTTGCGTTGGTGGTGGCTCGCCTCTCTTTCGGTGTGCCGGCGGCAGGGGGACATCGGTCCCCCCGCGGTCGGACTGCGACGGTCGGTCGCCGGTCGCGTTCCAGGTTGTGGCTCTCTCTAAGGGCCAGCTATTGTGGCATGAACGAGGATCGAATTCAAGAGAATGGAGATCAACAATCCTGCGTGTTTGACAGCGATTTGTCCGTTCGCATACGCTGGCCAGGCGATTTCCAGCACAACGCGGTGCTCGACGTTCGCTCCGGAGCTCCTCAGGTCGCCCGTCACGGTGGGCGCGTCGATCGCCGGTGAACAACGGAGGTTCATGCCCGGATTCGTCCCCTTCTCTTCCGGCTTCTCGCCGCGCCGGCTGGCAGCCCGGTTCCTGGCCATCTCTCCGCGGGAGGCCGCGCCGGCGGTCCGTGGGTTCGAGGTCGAGGATCCGGAGGTCGAAGACCGCCTGCAGCGGATCGGGCACACCTTCCTGCAGGGGTACCATGCGGCCCTCGAGGAGCCGTCGATCCACGGGTTGAGCGACCGGCTCGATCGCGTGGAGGCCGGATGGCGAGGCTTCGCCTACGAAGGCGCGGGCATGGGTCTGATGCTCTTCGACTCGCTGTTCGGCGCGGGTCTTCGCCGGCGCAAGCGGTCCAGGGCGTTCGTGGACGGGCCGGCGGATCCTCATCGGTACCTCGCGATCGTCGGCGCCGGGTGGGCCCTCGCCCGGGTCCCCCGGAGGATCGAGTCCGTGCTTCGGGTCTTCGATCCGACGGTGGCCTGGCTCGTCCTGGACGGCTACGGATTCCACCACGGCTTCTTCTCCTGGCCGCGTACCGTCGAGGGGCGGCGGGTCCCCCGGCGCCTGAAGGGGTACGCCCGCCACGCCTTCGACCAGGGGCTCGGCCGGAGCCTGTGGTTCGTCCGGGGCGCCTCGCCGCGGCGCATCGCGGAGACCGTGGCGCGCTTCCCGAGGAGTCGTCGCGACGGCCTGTGGAGCGGGGTGGGGCTGGCATGCGCCTATGCCGGCGGCATCGACGATGGGGCGATCCAAGAGCTCCGCCGGGTCGCCGGCCCCTGGCGGGCCCAGCTCGCGCAGGGAGCCGCGTTCGCGGCGGCGGCGCGCCGGAGGGCGTCGGAGGTCACTCCCGCGACCGAACGAGCCTGCACGGTGCTGTGCGGCCTCGGCGCGGAGGAGGCCGCGACCCTGGTGGAGGAGATCCTCGCCGAGATCCAGGCGGCGGACACGCCGACGCTGCACGGTCCCCCGGAGCCGACGTACGAGACGTGGCGGCGGTCGGTCCGCGAGGCCCTGGCTCCGGAGGTCCCGGCTTCGGAGACCCGGGCTCCGGACGATGCGGAGGCTCCGAAGGTCGCGGAGGCCGAGGCGTGAGCGGTGAGCGGCCGGCCTACGAGATGCGCCACACGGTCTCGTTCGAGGAGACCAACCTGGTGGGCAACGTCTACTACGCCAACCACGTCCGCTGGCAGGGGCGCTGCCGGGAGATGTTCCTGCGGGACCACTGTCCCGAGGTTCTGCGGGAGCTGTCCGGGGACCTGGCGCTGGTGACCCTGCGCTGCTCGTGCGAGTACCTGGACGAGCTGGAAGCCTTCGACGAGGTGCTGATCCGCATGTCCCTGGAGGAGCTGGTCCAGAACCGGATCTCGCTCCGCTTCGAGTATTTCCGGCTGGAAGAGGGCGGCCGGTCGGTACCGTGCGCCCGGGGCGAGCACCAGGTGGCGGCGATGCGCCGCACCGCCGAAGGGCTGAAGCCCTGCCCGGTGCCGGACGGGTTGCGGGACGCCCTGCGGGCGTTCTCCTGAGCGACCCGGCGTATCCCGGCGCATCGATGCTCTGGTATATTGACCGGCTGCGGGCCATGCCCCCCGCGCCGTTCTTCCACGCGATGACCGTCGAGACCGAATCCACTCTGAGCATCTCCGCCCGTCACCTCCACGCCGTCGAGCGTCACGCGGCCGAGGCCTATCCGGAGGAGTGCTGCGGCTTTCTCGTGGGCCGGGTGGAGGAGGAGCGCGGGGCGGCGGCCGGCGGGGCCGGCGCCGGCGACCTGATCCGGGTGCACCGGGTCCTGCCGACCCGCAACGAGCAGAAGAGCGACCCCTGCTCCGGCTACCTGATCGCCCCGGAGACGGTCCTGGCCGCCCGGAGGGAGGCGAGGAGTCTCGGCCTCGAGGTGGTCGGGTACTACCACTCCCACCCGGACCGGCCCGCGGAGCCGAGCCCGACGGACCGCGAGACCGCCTGGGACGACATGAGCTACCTCATCGTGGCGGTCGAGAAGGGGGTGCCGGTCGACGCCCGGAGCTGGCGACTGCCCGGGGACGGCGAGGACTTCGAAGAGCAGGCGGTCGAGCCGGTCGGGGATCCGGCCGTCCTCCGCTCCCTGGGGACGTCCAGGCCGTCCGGCCCGGACCGGGCCGGGAACGGAGCGCCCGGGTGAGCACGGACCGCGACGAGCGGACTCCCCGGGTGACTCGCCCGGGCGCCGACCTGCTGGAGGGCCGCGACCTGCCGGCGCTCTCCCGGGAGGAGATCGGCCGCTACGGCCGGCACCTGATCCTCCCCGAAGTGGGCAGGGAAGGACAGCGACGCCTCAAGGCCGCCCGGGTGCTGATCGTCGGCGCCGGCGGGCTCGGCTCGCCCCTCGCCCTCTACCTGGCGGCCGCCGGCGTGGGGACCCTCGGTCTCGTCGACTTCGACACGGTCGACGCCACCAACCTGCAGCGCCAGATCCTCTACGGCACGGGCGACGTCGGCCGGGCGAAGCTCGACGCCGCCGTCGAGCGCCTGGGCGAGGTCAATCCCCACGTGAAGGTGGTGGCCCATCGGACGCGGTTGACCTCGGACAACGCTCTCGATCTGATGCGGGACTACGACCTGGTGGCCGACGGCAGCGACAACTTCCCGACCCGCTACCTGGTCAACGACGCCTGCGTGCTCCTCGGCAAGCCGAACGTCTACGGCTCGATCTTCCGCTTCGAAGGGCAGGTGGCGGTCTTCTGGGGCGCCCGGGGGCCGTGCTACCGGTGCCTGTTCGCCGAGCCGCCGCCGCCGGGGCTGGTGCCGTCGTGCGCCGAGGCCGGAGTGCTCGGGGTCCTGCCCGGCGTGATCGGGGCGCTCCAGGCCAACGAGGCGGTGAAGCTCCTGCTCGCGCCGCGGTCCGACGGCATCCGGCCGGCGATCGGACGCCTGACCACCTTCGACGCCCTGCGCCTGCGCTTCCGGGAGCTGCGCCTGGAGAAGGACCCGGGCTGCCCGGTCTGCTCCGAGCGCCCTACCCAGACGGGGCTGATCGACTACGAGGCGTTCTGCGGGCTCGGGGAGGAGGAGCGGGAGGATCCGGCGGAGGACGCGGCGGAGGAGCTCCCCTTCCAGATCGGCGTCCGGGAGCTGGACCGGTGGCTCGAAGAAGACCGGAACGTCACGCTGCTCGACGTCCGCACCCCCATGGAGGCCGACATCTGCCGCCTCGACGGCTCGATCCTGATCCCCCTCCACGAGCTGCCGGAGCGGCTGGACGAGATCGGCCGGCCCTTCCAGGCCGACCGCGCCGACGGGGACGGCGGCGGTGACCGGGACGGGGGCCGGGTGATCGTCGCCTACTGCCACCACGGCTTCCGCTCGGCCCAGGCGGTCCAGCTCCTGCGGAGCCACGGGGTGAAGGCGGTGAATCTCGGCGGTGGGATCGACGCCTGGAGCGTCGAGGTGGACCCCTCCCTCGCCAGGTACTGACCCTCCGCCGACCGCAGCCCGTCCGAATCGACCCCATCGACCCCATTCGACCACCCCGGGAGGACACGCCGTGAAGAGACTCGCCCAGCCGCTGTGCGCCACACTGCTCGTCGCCTCGTTCACCGCCGGGCCGGTCCTCGCCCGGCCTCCGAGCCACGGGGACCCGGGGGATCCGGCCCGGACGGCCGGAGAGATGGCCGAAGGGACGGCGGCCGACCGGGAGCCGGCCGTGGAGCTCGAAGAACGGGCCGCCGTCACCCGTCACGCCGCCACCATCGGGGGGGAGCGGGTCGAGTACACGGCCACGGCCGGCACCCTGGTCCTGGAGACCGAGGAGGGCGAGCCCCGGGCCTCGTTCTTCTACATCGCCTATCTCCGCGAAGGCGTCGACGAGCCGGGCGCTCGGCCGCTGACCTTCTCGTTCAACGGCGGACCCGGCTCCTCGTCGGTCTGGCTCCACCTGGGCGCCCTCGGGCCGCGCAAGGTGCGCATGACCGGGGAGGGTGAGGCCCTGCCGCCGCCGTACGTGCTCGAGACCAATCCCCACTCGATCCTCGACGTCACCGACCTGGTGTTCATCGACCCGGTCTCCACCGGGTTCTCGCGACCGGCTCCGGGGGTCGAC
>JASFUJ010000029.1:0-11823 GCA_050050355.1 Acidobacteriota bacterium | reverse complement strand
CCGGCGAGCCCGCAAGGGCTGGTCGATTTGCCGGATCGCTGCCGGTACGGTCACACGCTCGTCGTGATCGCACCGGGAGCCCGGATCGCGACGCTCGAAGGAGCGTCGTTCGGCAGCTTCGATCAGGTCGAGCTGCCCCGGGCGCCCGCCCGGCCCCTCCGTCTCCGGGTGGTGGACGAGGACGGTCGGCCCGTGCCGCGCGTGCCCGTGACGCTCCGTCTGGCCGG
Organism: Acidobacteriota bacterium; assembly: GCA_050050355.1. Classification (GTDB taxonomy): domain Bacteria; phylum Acidobacteriota; class Thermoanaerobaculia; order Multivoradales; family DATKCC01; genus JASFUJ01. The sequence continues at coordinate 11,596 of JASFUJ010000029.1, read as the reverse complement.
CGTCACCCTCGGGCCCGACGACCTGCTCATGGCGGCGACCTTCACGAGATACCAGCCCTTCTATCTCACGGACGAGCGGGGAGAGCTGGTTCTGCGGGGAGTCGATCCCACCGCCGTGACCGTCCCGGAGGTCGCGCTCTCCCTCGGCGAGGAGCGCCGGTGGAGCTCCCTGGACGCCTACGACCCGGGGGACACGGTGACCCTGACCGTGTCTTCCGAGTGACCGCTTCTCACTCGGTCGTCGCAGTCGGTCCCGGTCGGGTTCGGAAGCCCGCGAGGCAGGCGTGGATCGAGTCCGCGTTTTCGTCGGCGATGAGATCGAGGGACTCGGTGAGGCCGTCCAGGTCTTCGACCTCGATGCCGGGTACGGCCAGTCGTATCCCCTCACCCCGGCCCTCTCCCCACAGGGGAGAGGGTGGCGATGGAAGGGGAGCCCCCGAACCGCTCCGGCGCCCCCCCGGCGAAGGTCCGCGGCTCCGGCCCGGTCCTACCGGTCCCCCTCCTCCTCGCCCCCACGGCGGGCGAAGAACGGCAGCTTCTTGGAGAAGTCGACCGGCATCTCCTGGCGAATCCTGTCGAGGACGTCGGGCGTGATCTCGGTGAGGCCCTCGCGCTCGGCGAAGGTCTCGACCCGCTTCGTGACCACGCCGCGGACGAAGGACGGGATGCGCTCGATCCGCTTCCGGGCCTCCGGCGACCAGGAGAGGGTGGTCTCCGCGGCCTGGCCGTACGTGGCCGGAGTGGCGGGACGGATGACCGGTTCCTCGCCGGTGGGCTCGTAGGCGCAGGATTCGTCGGCGGCCAGCAGGTCGCCGGTGTCGGCGTAGGCCCGGGCCCGGCAGCCGCCGCAGACGACCCGGTACTCGCACCGGCCGCACTTGCCGCCCAGGGCGCCCCCGTCCCCCGGGTCGACCGCCGTCCGGATCGACCGGAAGATCTCCGACTCCCGCCAGACCTCGCCGAAGCTCCGGCGCCGCAGATCCCCGGCCACGGCCGGCGTGTACGGGCAGGGGGTGACCTTGCCCTCCGGCGTGATCCGGCAGTACTGGACCCCGCACGGGCAACGGGTGGCGTAGTGGAGGAGCGGGGAGTCCGGGTCCGCCTCGTGGACGTGGCGCATGATCTGGGGCTGGCACTTGGAGCGCACCATCATCCGCCCCCGGTACTCCTTCTGGAGCCGCACCAGGTCGGCCAGCACGGCGTCGTTCTCCGCCGGATCGAGCCCCTGCATCCCCGAGCCGCGGCCGGTCTCCACCAGGAAGTAGAGGTTGAAGCAGACCGCCCCGGCGTCGGCGGCCCAGGCGGCGATCTCCTCCACCTCGCCCCGGTTGCCCCGGGTGAGCGAAGTCTGGACGATGAAGTCCAGCTCGTGCTCTCGCAGGCGGGCCACCGCTTCCAGCGTGTCCCCCAGCGCGCCCGCGCCGTGGCGGAACCGGTCGTGGTAGCGCTCGGTGAGCGAATCGACCGACACGGCGACTCCGGTCACCCCGGCCTCCTTCAGGGACTCGATGCGCTCGGCCGTGAGCCCCGTGCCGTTGGTGCCCACCACCACCGTCGCCCCCCGTCCGGTCGCATGCGCCGCGATCTCCTCCAGGTCCTCGCGCAGCAGCGGCTCGCCGCCGGACAGCACGAACAGGGGCGACGGGTTGAGCTCCAGGATCTCGTCCGCGATCCGCCGGACCTCGTCGGTCGACAGCTCCCCCCCGGACCCGTGCCACGGCCCGGCCGCGATGTAGCAGTGGGCGCAGGCCAGGTTGCAACGCTCGGTCAGGTTCCAGGCGACCACGTGGGGGACCGCCTCGATCGCCGGGGCGGCCGCGGTGGTCTCCGCGGCGGCGGCGCCCGAGGTCACGCCCGACCGGGAAAAGTCGTCGAGCCCTGTGGGGAGCGTCATGGAATCGAGTCTCGAGATGTCATCGGGGAGATGGTTTCGGGACGCGCCGATGATGGCACATCCGATCCCCGGTCTAAACAAACCGCCCCGTCAAGACTCTGACCCGGATGGCAACCGAACCATGAGGGCCGGCGGTCGAGAGGCCCGGAACCCAGACGAGGAAAGGACACAGATCATGCAGAGCACCGCAGCGAGCAGCAGCGAGATTCCGGAGTCGAGCGTGGAACGGATCGACCGGGAGGTTCCGCTCACGCGGCCCGTGGACGGGGTCCGCACCATCGATCTCTCCGAGGGGCCGATCGTCACCTTGACCCTGTCGAGGCCGACGGACGTCGAGGGCTTCGGGCTTCACTGCTCCCCTTCCAGGGGCTCCGACGGGTTCGGGGGGTTCTCTCCGGAGCTCTATCTCCGGGCCGGCACCCGGCAGCGCCCCGGCAGCAACCTCGTGTTCCACCTGTTCTCCGCTCCCGATCCGGACGGCGGTGCGCCCCACGCCTACCGGGTAGACCTGGGGCCGAAGCAGGACATCCACTCGGTCAGCGTGCACATCCAGCGCGAGAACGTGTCCGTGGAATGGTCCAGGCTGTCCCGGAACCGCTCGACGGACGGCGAGCAGTACATGCTCTCCGCGTTCATTTCCCCGGCCGAGGAGCTCGGCTTCTTCGCCGGCGATCCCACCCACCTCTTCTTCCGGGCCGACGGCGTGCTGAGCGGGCGCCGGGGCCGGGGCGGTACCGGCTACCAAGACGCCGAGGCTCGCGTGCACGACGGCATCGAGCCGAGGGACTCCGAGGGCGGCGACGACACCGACAACTCGTCCTCGGGGAACGCGGGCGCCGGTGGGACTCCTCCGGGCGCTTGATCTCCGGGGGTCGTCCGGGCGCCGCTCTCGGGCCAGCGCCAGTCCCCCTGGAGCACAAAGGGCGCCCAGAAGTAGGGTGACCGCCAGGCGGGGCGCCGGCGGACGGCTTCCTGGGCGGCGCGCAGGGCCGCGGGCGGCGGGTCGCCGTCGAGCAGTTGGCGATAGAACGCCTCGACCAGCTCGGCGGTGGCCGCGTCGTCCACGGCCCACAGGCTGACCAGGAGCCGGGAGGCACCGGCGTTGAAGAAGCCCTGGGTCAGGCCGACGAGGCCCTCGCCGGAGACCTCGTCGCCCAGCGCCGTCCGGCATGCGCTCAGGACGACGAGCTCGCTCGCCAGGTGCAGGCGGTGGAGCTCGTGGGCGTGCAGGAGGCCCTCCCGGGGCTCTCCGTCCGGTCCGATCAGCGAGAAGACGAGGCGGGAGACCTGGCCGCCGGCATCGTCGATCTCGCCGTGAGTGGCCAGGTGGAGGATGCGGTAGTCGCCGACCACGTCGCCGGTGAGCAGATCCTCGGTGGCCTCGAAGCCGAACGCCGCAAAGCTCTCCTCCGGGCTCACCAGCCGGAGGATGGCTTCCGCCTCGGTCCGGGTCCGCTCCAGGCGGGGATAGGAGTGAGCCGGGGCGGACCCCGGGGCGTCGGTCAGCCTCGGATCCTCCGGGCCGAACACCGGGTCGGCGACGATCGCGACGAGCCCATCGGGAGGGCTGCGACTCGCGCTCCTCCGCCGCAGCGACTCGAGGACGGAGGCCGAGGGGAGGTGGATCAGCTCGTGACGCGCGGCGAGCGGGGCGGCGTCCACTCCGGGGGTCGGATCGGGGAGTGCGGCGAAGGGGAGGTACTGGAGCGCCCCGTCGGCGACGATCAAGAGTCGCCGGTGCGCGGCCAGGAGCGGGGCCACCGGGGCGACCAGGCTCTCCCCGAGGCTCGCCAGCAGCTCCGCCGAGCGTCGCCGCCCCTCGCGCCGGGGCAGCTCGGACAGCAGGGCGTATGCCTCCAGGGCGAGGGGTTCGATCTCGTGGCGAGGCGGCAGCTCCCGGGCGCTCAGGCCGTCGACGGTCAGAGCCCAGACGAAGGAGCGCTCCGGTCCGAGGCAGTACTCGAGGAGCACCGTTTCCTCGTCCAGGAGCCGGCGGATCGCGGGCACCGTCAGCGGGCGGGTGCGGGGGAGCTCTCCGGCGGCCGGTGCGATGCTCCGGATCCGGGCGCGGACCAGCTCGAGCTGCCGCAGGCTCTCGCGGAGCGTGTCTTCGATTCCGGCTCTCGGGTCGACGGCCCGTTCGCCTCCGGCCGGCAGGGACAGCCTGTGCTGCTGGAGCCTGCCGATCTCGGCCTCGAGTGACCGCTCCCGCTCCACCAGGTGGGAATCGGCCCGCCGAACGGGATCGGCGCCGGTCTCCGAGACGGTCTCGAGCAGCGAGCGGGCGCGCGATCGCTCGTGGACCTCGAGCGCCCGGGCGGCGAAACCGCCCGCCGGATCTCGCTCGTGGCGCTCCATGAGCAGGTCCACGAACAGCCGGAAGTAGTTCTGCTTGGTCGCCAGGTACGTCGCCCGGAACCCGGGGCTCGGGGTGCGGGTGCGGTGATGCTCGACCAGCGCCACCGCGGAGGCCAGGACCTCCGTCGCGCGGTCCAGCCGGCCGAGAGCCCGGTGGCTCGCCGCCATCCAGGACAGCGTCGCCGCGCGGTCGGCCCGGTCGAGGACCTCGTCGAACAGGCCGAGGCTCCGCTCGTACTGCGCCAGAGCCTCCTCGTGGCGCCCTTCCCCGGCGAGCAGCGAGCCGATGTCCAGGAATGCCAGCCCCTGTTCCCGCCGGTCGCCGAGCTGCCGGAAGATCTCCAGGGCCCGCCGGAAGCTTTCGCGGGCCCCGCGCGTCCGGCCGAGCCCGGCGGAGGCTCCGCCGATCCCGGCCAGGGCGGTCCCCTGGCCGGTGAGGTCGCGCTCTTCACGGAAGATCGACAGGGCCTGCCGATCGTGTTCCAGGGCTGCCCGCAGCGCGGACTCGCGGGCCTCGGCCGACCTCCTCGCCTCGGGCCCCCGGCTCCGCGCTTCCGCCACCTGGGCGAGCGCCGTCATCGCCTTGGCGCTCTCCAGGCGGTTGCCCTGCCGGCGCCGCAGGTCGAGGGCCTTCGAGAAGTCCCGCTCGGCGTCGTCCAGGCGCCCCAGGGAGAGGTACACCTTGCCCCGGTTGTGCCGAGGGCGCGCCTGGGCGAACGGTCTTCCGAGCCGCTCCCAGAGCGCGATCGCCTCGTCGTACCGGACGAGCGCCTTCTGAGGCTCGCCGAGGAGCTTGTGGACCAGGCCGACCTGGTTGAGCGTCCGCGCCTCGCCGGCCCTGTCTCCGGCCCTCCGGCGCAGCGCGAGGGCCCGCAGGTAGCTCTCGAGAGCCGCGCGTGTCTCTCCCCGGTCCCCGCGGAGCCCGTTTCCGAGACGGACCTCGCCCATGAGGTGGAGCGCGTTGGCCGGGTACCAGACGCTGCCGGCCTCGGTCAGCGGCTCCAGGCACTCCTCCCAGGTCGCCAGCGCCTCGTCGTCCCTGCCCGGGAGCGACCGGAGCGCATGCCCCAGCTCGTAGAGGGCGACCCCCAGGCCTCGCGCGTCGTCCAGCCGGCTCCAGAGGCCCGCGGCCCTGCGCAGGTGGCGGACCGCCCGCGTCGCGGCCGCTTCGTCCGCGGAGGGCCGAAGCGCGGCTCCCCGCACGAGCTCGAGGTAGGCCTCGGCGCGCAGGTGGTCTTCCGGCTCGGCGTTCCGAAGGGCCCGGACCTCCAGGCCGTAGGCGCCCCGTGGCTCGCCTCCGCCGAAGGGCCTCGCCTCCAGGTGATACACACCGGCGGTTTCGGCCAGGACCCCCAGCCGCTCGAGCTCCGCCGGGCCGGTCGGGCTGTCGACCGTGAGGATCGGTCGGCCCGACGGATCCCGGAGCTCGAGAACCAGGTCAACCCCCTCCTGGTGGACCACCACCGCGAAGTACTGCCCGGCTGCCCGGGAGACGGGATACTGGTGGATCTCCTGCGCCGCCATCTCGACGTCGGTCCGACCGTCCGGTGGAAGGCTCAGCTCCCGGACCGCGGGGGCCGAGGGATCGTGTTCCGTTCCGCAGGCCGCCACCAGCAGGACGAAGGCTCCGAGCCGGATCGCGCCGCGCGGTTTCCCGGTCACCGAGGGGCGTCCGGACCGGAGTGACGGACGTCGAACCGGTACTCGGCGATCGGTTCCCCGGCCGGGTCGCCCCCACCGTGAAGCGCCAGCGTGTAGCGCCCTGTCTCCAGGAAGCTCCGGGGGATTCCGAGTCGGGCGGTGTTGAACCGCGGGGAACGCTCCAGGCCTTCCCCCTCCCAGACCACGCGCTCCCGGCCGTCCCGGAGCTCGGCCCGGTAGCGGTCCGCGTCCGCGTCGGGCGGCAGGTGGAGCACGCAGGTCACGTAGGCGGTGTCGGGGCCGATCGGGAGGACGGTCTCGGCGGGCGCGGCACCGTTGCGCGTCTCGGCACCGGCGTACAGGTCGACGATGTCGGCCCCGGGATGGGGGCCGGAAAGAGCGGCCAGCCGACGCTGCGCCTCGCCCCCGCGGTCTTGCAGCGTAACGACCCAGAGGAGCGAGGCGAGGGCCGCGCCGAGCAGCAGGCCCGCCGCCAGGGGCAGGAGCCAGGGAGTGGTGCGCGGCGCGGTCTCCTCGGGTCGGCTCCGGACCGTCTCGAGCACCGCGTCCACCTCTGCGTCGGAGGCTCTCCCGGCACGGTCGTCCGCTTCCTCGGCGTCCTCGAAAGCGGCGAGATCCGCCAGCAGGTTCACGCACTCCCGGCACCGGACCAGGTGGTCCCGGAGCGCGACCTCTCGCTCCCCGGAGAGGCTGCCCCGGCGATACTCGATCCACGCAGTCAGCGGGGGGTGCTCGCCGCCGGGCTCGCCGCCGGCGCCGTACTCGTCGCGCATCGCGTCCCGGAGGTCGATCGGCTCGCGGCTCGTCTCGTCGTTCATGGCGTTCTCAGACCTCGATCTCCCCGAAGACCCCGTCGAGCGTCCGGCGGAGCCGCTCGCGGCCCTGGAAGAGGTGTGCCTTGACCGTGCCCATCGACAGGCCCATGGCCGCGGCGACCTCCTTGTAGCTCAGCTCGTGCACGATGCGCAGGAGCATGCAGTGTCGCATCCGCTCCGGCAACTCGTCCATGGCCCGGCGCAGCAGGAGCCGCCGCTCTCGATCGAGCAGGGCACCGACCGCCGACTCGGGCCGTTCCCCGAAGGCCGAGTCGCCGCCGGCGACCTGGAGCGCCCGTCGATCGTCGGCGGTGCCCGGGCCTTCGAAGGAGCTCTCCTGCCGGCGTTGCCGCCGACGGAGCCAGGCCACGTAGGTGTTGTAGGCGATCTGGAAGAGCCACGTGCTGAACCGGCTCTCCCCCCGGAAGCCGTCGAGGCCCTCGTAGAGCCGCAGGAACGTCTCCTGAGTCAGGTCCCGGCGATCCTCGGGCGACGGGACCCGGCGGGCGAAGAACCCCTCCACCGGGCGATAGAAACGCTTCACCAGGATGCGGAAGCTGGCCTCGCGATCCTCTCCCGCCTGAAAGGCGCGGATCGCCCCGTCGATGCGGGCGCACGGAGAGGCGGCGGCGCTGCCGCTGTCCGAGATGGCCGTAGGCGTCATCGCACGCGGACCCGAGGGGCCGGAGAGGGAAGGCGGCGCGGGCCGCTCCCACGGTTCGTACCAGGTTCGAAGCTCCAGTGAATGCATCAATTATACAGGAGTGTGCGGTCCGGGGCCGGTGGCGGCGGGTCGTCATCGTGCGCCTCCTGACGTCGGCGGATGGGGACGTGGTCAAAAAGCGAGCCCGGCCGGTGCTCGGGCCGGACTCGCCACGGATTGCTCCTTCGAGGGAGCGCGCACGCCTCGCTACGGCGTGCTCGGGCAGGCGCCGCCCTCGGCGACCACTGCGCCTGCGGCGTCGAGGCCGGTCAACACCCTGCCGCTGTCCTCGACCTCCACGACCAGACAGTTCTCGCCCGGTACGAAGAGGCTCCCACCCACGACTCCGTCGTAGTGCACGTGGAGAGGCTCCGGGGCGTTGTAGGCACCTCCGGGACCACCGATCGGCGTGCCGTTGAGCAGCACCCGCGCGCTGTCGTCGGCGAACAGCTCCAGGTCGAGGCTCGCCCCGGCCGGTCGGTTCGCGAGACAGAAACAGCGCTCGAAGCGGAGCACGTCGGAGCCGGGTGGCGAGCTTCCCGTCTCCCCATCGAGAGAGATCCAGGCGCTTTGCGGAAGCGGTTCGTGCCAGCTGGGCGAAGGCCGGGCGACCCGCCGCGCGGGGAACCGGGCGCCGTTCGACACGGTTTTCCAGTCGTCGTCCTTCTGCCGTGGGGGAACGAGTAGCCCCTGGGCCTGGTTGAAGCCGGTGTTGAGATGCCACGGGGGCTCTTCGCGGGTGCAACTTCCCACGGTGAAGCACCGTTCGATCGAGCAACAGCTTTCCTGGTCGGGGTCGTGGCTCCTGAACCGTAGACAGACCTCCCGGCCTGCGATCGCATCCGGACCGGTGAGCGTGACGGTCTGCGTGGTTCTGCCGGCCGGGCTCGCGGAGGGCACCCCCGACAGCCCCAGGCCGGTGAACCGGTTGGGTGTCACGGTGACGTCGCTCCCGGGCGACGGGGCGATCAGGAGAGTGTCCACGGCGTCGCTCTGCAGGTTCTCGAAGGTGAAGCGGTACTTCTGCTGGTACCGGACGGGAAAGAAGAGCACGCTGCAGGTCGGCTGCTCGGAGACGATCTGACCGCACTCGCACGAGGGCAGCTCGACCACGTGCTCCACCGAGCAGCAGCCCTCCAGGAGTCGGTCGTTCAAGCTGACCAGGAACGAGATCACGTCCTCTGGCTCCGCATTGCGGATCCGAACTTCGAACGGGCCGGCCGTGTTGTCGCCCGCCTCCTCGTCGCACTCGGGCTGGCTCGGCGAGCAGATCGGATCGTTTGAGAGATCGAAGTAGTCGGGGGTGACCTCCACCGGCGGAGTCGGCTCCAGCAGGAAGAGATGCTCGATCGCCCGGTCGGTCTGGTTGGTGACCGAGAACGTGTAGAGGAAGTCGCCCTCGCCGTCGGTGGTGCACAGGACCTCTCCGCCGTCCACGCCGGCGCACGGGGGCGGGACGGTCACCTCGCAGCCACCGATGGCGGCAGGTTCCTTGCTCACCGCATCGATCGCCAGGACGTCCAGGAAGCTCGGAAAGCTCGAGAACGTGTTGTGCCAGCAGCTCACGTCGAGGTCGTTTGTGATCAGCCCGATGCCGCTGGCCGTCGGCTCGATGTCGCTGTAGCAGAGGCCCTCGTCGACCGAGAAGCTGCCGACTCCGCCCAGGTAGCCGAACGACGTGGGATCGAACTCCGAGGACATCCCGATCAGGCTCCCGCCTGCGTTGATGAAGGAGGCGATGTCTCCCTGACGGTAGTCCACGAGGGCGTCGTGCTCCGGCTGGGTCAGCCCGCCGCTCGGAGTCTGGCCTCCCGAGCTGTCTCCGCTCGGAACGGCGAGGATGCCGAAGTCCGAGAAGTCCACCGTCTTGATCGCAGACTCTCCGTGGACCTGCGTGACGGGTAGGCCGGTGAGCTGGCCGATCGTCTCCCAGAACCGCGTGACGTGGTCAGAGGGGCTCTTGTTCCCGCCGAGGACCAGGATCTTCTGCTTGCCGTTGGTCACGCACTCTTCATGCAGGAACGTCGTAATGTCTGCATAGATCTGCGTCGGGCCGTGGGCGCCTGGGCCACCGTCCTCGGCGTCGATCCCCATGAGCACGACGCCTCCCTGCCCCCAGGCCGGGGCGGCCGGGGCCAGGCAGAGGAGCCCCGCGACCAGGGCGCTCCGGAGTCTTCCGTTCGTCGGTTCGTACGGCTGCGTCATCGTCTCCTCCTCGACGCCCGTGGGGCGTCCTCAGATCAGGGTCCGCGTCGGGGCCGGCGCCGAACGCCGGTGCCGGCCGGTTCGCGGGGTCTGATGGAGGAGGAGACGGTTTTGTTTAGAGCGCCCCGTGCAGCGAGATGCCTCGACGGGTTCCTACATGCCGAACCGGCCGCGGGCGCGCTCCAGGACCTCTTCGTCGATCTCGGCCAGGCCTTCGGTGCGGGCGTAGTGCTCGATGCCCTGCCGGGCCATGGGGCGGACGAAGTCCGGGATGTTTTCCAGGCGGGAGAGGGCCTCGGCGGTCCAGCGGGGGCCGTCGGAGGAGCCTTCCTGTTCCATCTGGGCGACCATGCCGCTGAACGGGCAGCCGCCGCCGGCGGCTTCGCCTTCGGAGGCCGCAGAGTCGCCACCGCCGCCGGCGGCCGGTGCGTTCTCCGAGCCCGCCGCGGCCGCGGCCTTCTCCCCCGGGCCGATCTTGACGCCCAGGGACTGGACCATCTCGGTCTCGAGAGGGTTGGTGAGCATGGCGATCCGGTGGTCGCACGTCGGGCAGCCGTAGACGACGGACAGCGATCCGCCGCCGCCGTTCTCGACGGTCTGGAGCTTCATGGGCTCGTCGCAGGAGACGCAGAGAAACTTCATCGGGGCACCTCTTTCACTGGGTCCGCTCTGGTGTCGGGTTCGGTCACTGTCACGGAGTCGTTCGGGGCGGGAACCAGCCGCCGGGCGATGGAATCGAGCACGGCCAGGGCGCCGCTCGGATCGTCCCCCTCTCGGGGCCGGGCGGCATCCTGGGGCCACCCCCGGTCGCAGCGGGCCGCCAGCTCCGGGTCGAAGGGGATCCGGCCCAGGCATTCGGCCTTCCAGGGGTCGGAGCTTCCGCTCTCGGTCTCGGGAAACAGCGGCTTCACCGCGCCGCAGTCGGCGCAGTAGTAGCCGGCCATGTTCTCGACGACGCCGAGCACCGGAGCGCCCAGGTCGCGGAGCGCCGAGAGCGACCGGGCCACCACCCCCCGGGAGACGGCGGAGGGGACGGTGACCAGGACGAAGGCGACCGAGGGGGAGTCGGGGGGCGCTCCGGACGCCCCGGCGAGCATCTCGGCGAACTGCACCGTCCGCTCCGTCCCCGGCGGCAGGTCGAGGAGCAACACGTCCAGCTCCCCCCAGTCGGTGGCCGCCAGGATCTGGGAGAACATGGCCAGCTCCCGGGTCGCCCGCCAGGTCTGCTGCTCGCCGGAGGAGACGGTGTCGAACTCCAGCGGCGCGGCTTCCGCCAGCAGGCTGCCCAGGGAGACCACGCCGATGCCGTCTGGCCGCCGGGGCGGCACCAGGCCGTGGTCGCCCGGGATCCAGGGGCGGCCCTCGAGACCCGCCAGCCGCGCCTGGGAGGGGCCGTTGAGGTCGGCGTCCAGGATGGTCACCCGCCGGCCGGCGCGCGCCAGGGCGTGGGCCAGCGCCATGGTGACGGTGCTCTTGCCCACCCCGCCCTTGCCGGAGCCGACGGCGACGATCCGGCGGACGCCCGCGAGGGCGGCGTCGATCTGCCGACCGAGGGCCTGGATCTGGCCGACGACGTCGGAGCCGCCGTCGCCGGTGATGTCGTAATAGGATTTCACTGGATCGCCCCTCTTCCTCCTGACCTCCTTCTCCCCGCGCGGGGAGAAGGAGGCACCCCTCCCTCCCCGTGGTTCCCCCGGGTCGGTCGAGCACTGAGGCGGCCGGGCATCACAACGGCTTCGCCTCGGTCACCAGGCGATAGTACCGTTCCCCCGGCTTCAGCCCGAGCTCATCGGCCACCGCCGCCGGCACTTCCTGCTCGCCCGTCTTCACCAGGCGGAGCGTGGCGCTGGGGTTGGAGCCGATCACCCACCGCAGCAGCAGCGACAGCACCACTCCCCGCCGCTCCGGGTCCGCGGCGCCCCAGGCGGCAACGTCGAGGCCGTCCTCGCCCTCCTCCCA
>JASFUJ010000028.1:0-11857 GCA_050050355.1 Acidobacteriota bacterium | reverse complement strand
CTGCTGCTGGACAAGGACTTCGGCTGGCTCGACATCGCCACCGAGGAGGACGTCTACGTCGGGGTGCGCTACAGCGCCAGCCGGCGCTACAGCGTCACCCTCCAGAGCTGGTGCATGCCCGAGGGCGGGGGCTGCGCGGGCGGTGACTGCGGCGGCGAAGACGAGGCCGCCGAGATCGAGATCGAGAAGTCGACCAACGGGGTCGACGCCGACCAGCCCTTCTCCGGTCCGCTGCTCGACGCCGAAGCCACGGTGACCTGGGAGTACGTGGTCACGAACACGGGGCCGGTCGCCCTGACCGACGTGCAGGTGACGGACGATCAAGAGGGCGCGATCGCCTGCCCGAAGGACGCCCTGGAGCCGGGCGAGAGCATGACCTGCACCCTCACCGGCCAGGCGCCTCCCGAGGCCGACGTTCCGGCCGAGGGCTTCTTCTACGCCAACGTGGCCACGGTGGTGGGCACCCCGCCGACCGGCCCGGACGTCACCGACGAGGATCCCAGCAACTACCGGGTGGTCCCGGACGACATCCAGACCGAGCCGGAGATCCTGATCGAGAAGTCCACCAACGGCCTGGACGCGGATCAGCCGCCGGGCGTCATGATGAACGAGGGCGACGCCGTGACCTGGAGCTACGTGGTGACCAACGTTGGTCCCGAGGCCATCGAAGGCATCTCCGCGGCCGATGACCTGGAAGGCGCCGTGACCTGCCCGAAGAGCTCTCTGGCGGTGGACGAGTCGATGACCTGCACGCCGAAGCTCGGGGTGGCCCGGAGCGGCCAGTACGTCAACATCGCCACGGTCACCGGCATCGGGGTCGAGTCCGGCCTGCCGGCGCAGGACGACGACCCGAGCCACTACATGGGCCTGCACGTGGATCCGCCGCCGGCCGACGTCGAGCTGGAGAAGGCGACCAACGGCCACGACGCCGACGCCGCCCCGGGTCCGGAGCTGGCCGAGGGCGACGCGGTGACCTGGACCTACATCGTGATCAACACCGGCGGGGTGGACCTCACCGGCGTGAGCGTCTCCGACGACCGGGAGGGCGTGGCGAGCTGCCCGAAGAGCTCCCTGGCGGTGGGCGAGTCGATGACCTGCACCCTGCACGGGACCGCGGTCGTCGGCCAGTACGCGAATCTGGCGACCGTCACCGGGACCGGCTCCCAGGGCCAGCAGGTGCAGGACAGCGACCCGAGCCACTACCACGTGCCGGAGCCGGAGTGCGGCGAGTGCGAGGGCAAGATCACCCGCATGGAGCTGCTCTACACCGGCGCCACCTGCGCCACGATCGAGGCCCACGCCACGCCCGAGCAGCGCTTCGGCGATCCGACCGTCTTCGGTCCGTCGGTGGTCTGCCCCGGGGAGACCTTCGAGGTCTTCGGCAAGCCCTCTTCGAGCCCCGGATTCAACGGAACCCTGGGGACCAACCTGGAGCTCTACATCAACGGCGGCGCGCAGCCGAGCGCGTCCATCCACACGAGCTGCTCCCAAGAGGTGGGTCCCGGATTCGTGGCGGGCTCCTTCACGGTCGTCGAGGCGGAGAGCCAGTACGGCGGCCTGTTGTGCCCGCTGACCTAGAGGCGACGCCGGCCGGGGCGTCGTGCCCCGGCCGTTCGTAGCAAAGGGGGGCGTTGTCAGTCCCCTCGGATCGGGAGGGGGCGGCCGGGAGGCCGCCCCCTATTTTTCGTTTGCGTTGCGCCCGCCCGGCCGAGCGGATACGATGAAATGCCGTTGCGCGGCCGGTGGCGCCGGCGCCGACGGCCCGTGGCACGCAGCGGAATCACGTACCGGATCGGAGCCCCTTCATGTTGACCATCGAGAAGCCCACGACCGCCAGCGGCGTCGAGGTCCCGGCCGGCCCCGACTTCTCCCTGACCGAGGAGCAGCGGGCGATCCAGGAGCTCGCGCGGGAGTTCGCCCTCCACGAGGTCGACCCGATCGTGGAAGAGACCGACGAGGCCCAGCGCTTCCCCATGGAGGTGATGAAGAAGGCCGCGGACCTCGGCTTCCTCGGGGTCATCTTCCCGGAAGAGGTCGGCGGCGCCGGCCTCGGGTACGCCGAGTATGTGCTGATCGTCACCGAGCTGTCGAAGGTGGACCCGTCGGTCGGCATCTCGGTGGCCGCCCACAACTCGCTGTGCACGAACCACATCTTCAAGTTCGGCACCGACGAGCAGAAGGAGCGCTGGGTGGTGCCGCTCGCCAAAGGGGAGAAGATCGGCGCCTGGAGCCTGACCGAGCCGAACGCCGGCTCGGACGCGGGGGGCACCCGGACCCGGGCGGAGAAGGTCGAGGGCGGCTGGGTGCTGAACGGCGCCAAGACGTTCACCACCCACGGCAAGGTGGGCGACGTCTGCGTGGTGATGGCGGTGACCGACTCGGAGGGCGAGAAGGGACGCAACGTCTCCGCGTTCGTGCTGGAGAAGGGCATGGACGGGTTCCGCGCCGGCAAGAAGGAGAACAAGCTCGGCATCCGGGCCTCGGACACCTCCGAGGTGGTGATGGAGGACTGCTTCGTCCCGGATGACCACCTGCTCGGCGACGAGGGCGAGGGCTTCAAGCAGGCTCTCGCGATCCTCGACGGCGGCCGGATCTCGATCGCCGCCCTGGGCCTCGGAACCGCGATCGGCGCCTTCGAGACCGCCCGGGACTACGCCAGGGAGCGGGAACAGTTCGGCCGCCCGATCGCCCGGTTCCAGGCGATCCAGTTCCACCTGGCCGAGATGGCCACCCGGATCGCCGCGGCCGAGGCGCTGACCTTCGCCGCCTGCGACGCCATCGACCGTGGACTGCCCGTGACCCGTCTCGCCGCGGAGGCGAAGCTGACCGCCGGCGAGGCGGCGGTGTTCTGCTCCGAGCGCGGTGTCCAGATCCTGGGAGGGTACGGCTTCATCAAGGACTACCGGGCGGAGAAGTTCTACCGCGACGCCAAGATCTGCACCATCGGCGAGGGCACCAGCGAGATCCAGCGCCTGGTCATCGCCCGCCAGATCCTGCGTTGAACCCCCCCCCGGTTCCCACCCTGATCCGTGGCATCGAGGAGCGGAGCCCCCGCGCCCTGGGCCGGGCCGTCTCGTTGCTCGAGCGGGCCGCCGCGGACACGGAACGGACCGCGTCCTCCCCTGCGGCGCGCGCCGAGGAGCTGATCCGGCGCCTCCACCCCCGCACCGGCCGGGCGCGCCTCCTCGGCGTGACCGGCCCGCCCGGCTCCGGCAAGAGCACCCTCGTGGAGGGGCTGGTGCGGCATCTCCGCGAGGCCGGCGAGACCGTGGCCGTGCTCGCCGTCGATCCGACCAGCCCGTTCACCGGCGGTGCCCTCCTGGGCGACCGGATCCGCATGCAGTCGCTCGCCACCGACCCCGGGGTGTTCATCCGTTCGATGGCGACTCGCGGCGCCCTGGGCGGGCTGGCGGCCGCCGCCCACGACGCCGTCGACGTGCTCGACGCCGCCGGGTTCGATACGGTCGTGGTGGAGACGGTCGGCGTCGGTCAGGACGAGGTCGACGTGGTGCGTAGCGTCGACACGGTGGCGGTGGTGGTGATCCCGGGCATGGGCGACGACGTCCAGGCGGTCAAGGCGGGGTTGCTCGAGATCGCCGACGTCTTCGTGCTCAACAAGGCGGACCGGGAGGGGGCCGACCGGGCCTACCAGGACCTGATGTTCGTCGTGCACGCGGCGGAGAGCGGGGAGCCCGAACCCGGCGACCGCGAGGTCCGGGGCGAAGTCTGGACCCCCCCGGTGGTGCGCACCGTGGCGCGGACCGGCGAGGGGATCCCCGAGCTGCGTGCGGCTCTCGAGGAGCATCGGCGCTGGCTCGAGCGGGCCGGCCGCCTGGCGGACCGGCGGCGCCGGCGGCTCGCGCTCCGGGTCGAGGAGGCCCTCAAGCGCCGCTTGCTCGCGGCCGCGAACCGGTCGGACCGGCTGGACCGGGAGATCGACCGCGCGCTGGCGGAGGGGACCGATCCCTACCGGGCGGCCGACCGCCTGTTCCGGGAGCTCGCTCCGCGCGCCGCAGACCGCCCACGAGAAGGAAGGGAGGAGGATTCATGATCGGCAGGATCGACCACGTGGGGATCGCCGTCCGCTCCATCGAGGAGTCGCGCCGCTTCTACGAGGCTCTCGGCCTCCGGGTGGAGGAGATCGAGGAGGTGCCTCAGGAGGGGGTTCGGGTGGCGATGATCTCTTGCGGGGACAGCCGGATCGAGCTCCTGGAGCCGACCCGGGAGGATTCTCCGGTGGCGAAATACCTGGACCGGCAGGGGGAGGGGATCCACCACCTCTGCTTCGCCTCCGACGACCTGGAGACGGATGACGCGTCCCTCCGCGAGAGCGGCTACCGGCTCATCCGCGACCGCCCGACCCGGGGCGCCGGCGGCTCGCGGGTGCAGTTCGTCCACCCCAAGAGCGCCGGGGGCGTGCTGGTGGAGCTTTCCCAGCCGGCCCGAGAGGCCGGCCCCGGGGAGGACGCGGAGTGAGCTCCGCGGCAGACGGCTCCCGCGTGCCGCGGGTCGCGCCCCCGCGCATCCCGCCCGGCTCCGCGGTGATCGTGAACCTGATCAATCCGAACGAGAAGTACTGGGGGATCGTCGGCGAGATCGGCATGGCCGGCATCGTGCTGCGGGGGATCGGGGTCGAGACGTTCGACGACTGGATGGCCCAGGCCGCCCGCGGGCAGGAGCACACGCTCGACCTGGCCACCATGTTCTTCCCGCTCTTCAGGATCGAGCGCCTCTTCCTCGACGAGCCGGTGGGACAGGTGCAGAGCTACGCCCAGCGGTTCTTCGAGCGGGTCGGACGCCCGGTGGAGGAGTACGTGGGCCTCGGGCTCCAGCCCGACCCCGACGACGGCGGCAGCAAGATGAGCAACTGAGCCCGGCGCTCAGAACTGCACGTGCTCGACGAAGAACTCGGCCACGTCGATCTCTTCGCCGACCAGCTCCCTGGCCATGGCGGGGGTCAGCACGAACTGACCGGCCCGGTCGCGGTCCGGCGTGGCGAGCAGCAGCTCGAGCGCGGTGATCCGGTCCGGGTGGTTCTCCCGGGCGGCGAGGAACGACTCCGCGGCGATCTCCAGCGATCGGAACACCGAAGCCTCCGAGTTGGTGGTGATCTCGGCGAAGGGGTGGGTGGGCTCGGTGCCCTGGTAGAGCTCCACGTTGTCGATCCCCTGGCTCCGGAAGAAGCGCTGCAGGTCGGAGGCGAGCTCCACGTCCCGGAACGGGCGCCGCGGCATGCTCTGGAGGTCCACGAAGCCGGCCGGGGTCCTGACCAGCGGCGCGGCGCTCTCCTCCGGCTCCTCGCGGCGGCGAGGCTCCAGGCGCAGGCGCTCGTTGTTCCCCCGCTCCACCAGGTCGGCGAGGCTCTTGCGCCTCTGGGTGTCGGCCGGACGGCTGTCGGACTCGGTGCGCTCGCGGGTCGTGCCCCGCTCGATCACCAGTGCCTGGCCGTAGCCCTCCGCGTTGGCCTCCTCGGTGGCCTCGACGTCGATCTCGTCGGCGTCGATGGACGTGACCGTGCCGTTGGGCAGCTCGATGAACGCCTGGCCGTCCTGGATGCGGTACTTCTCCTCGGCGATGATCTGCGACCCGTCCTTCAGGACCACCACGTACGCGACCGCCGGAGCGGCCAGGGCGAGGGCCGTGACGACGGCGAGCGCGACGTCCAGGAGTCGTCTCACGGGGCGGGTGCGGAGCTGGCGATCATTGTTCATCTTGCTATCATAGCGGAATCCCCACGCGACGGCACCCGCACAGGGCGGGTCGTCCCGCCGTCGGGATCGCCGGAGAGAACGGACCGAGAGAGGGACCGACGTCATGCTGATCGTCATGAAGATGGATGCGACCCCGAGCCAGGTGGACGAGGTGGTGACCACCGTGGAGGAGCGGGAGCTCAAGGCCCACCCCATCCCCGGGGCCCAGCGCACCGCCATCGGGGTCACGGGCAACCTGGGGGTGGTCGAGCCGGCGTATTTCGAGGCGCTCGACGGGGTGCTCGAGGTCATCCAGGTCAGTCATCCCTACAAGCTGGTCTCGCGGGAGTTCCAGCCGAAGGACACGGTGGTCGATGTGGGAGGGGTCCGGATCGGGGGTCCGGAGCTGGTGGTCATCGCCGGCCCCTGCTCGGTGGAGAGCCGCGAGCAGACGATGCGGATCGCCCGCAAGGTCAAGGCGGCCGGCGCCCATCTCCTGCGCGGCGGAGCGTACAAGCCGCGCACCAGCCCGTACAGCTTCCAGGGGCTCGGGGTCGAAGGCCTGAAGATTCTCGCCGAGGTGCGCGAGGAGACCGGGCTGCCCGTGGTCACCGAGGCCACCGACATCGACGTTCTCGACGCGGTGGCCGAGCACGCCGACATGGTCCAGATCGGCGCCCGGAACATGCAGAACTACACCCTGCTCCGGAAAGCTGGTCGCTGCGGCCGGCCGGTGCTCCTCAAGCGGGGGATGAACGCCACGATCACCGAGCTCCTGCTGGCGGCCGAGTACCTGCTCGACCAGGGCAACCGCCAGGTGGTGCTCTGCGAGCGGGGTATCCGGACCTTCGCCGAGCACACCCGGAACACGCTCGACGTCGCCGCCGTCCCCGCGGTCCACAGGATCAGCCACCTGCCGATCATCTGCGACCCGAGCCACGCCTCCGGCAAGCGCGAGAAGGTCCTGCCCCTGGCCCGCTCCGCCGTCGCGGTGGGCGCCGACGGGCTCATGGTCGAGGTCCACGACCGCCCGGGCGAGGCCCTGTCCGACGGCCTGCAGGCGATCCTGCCGGACGAGTTCGAGACGCTCATGGAGCAGACCCGCGTGCTCGCCCCGATGGTCGAGCGGAGCCTTCCGGCGCTGGTCGGGTGACCGGACCGCGGGGTTTCCTCCATGGTGCACCCCGTGAGCGAAGCGCCCGCCCTGCTGGTCCTGGAGGACGGCTCCGTCTTCGAGGGCCGGGCCGTCGCCCCCGGCACCCGGTTCGGAGAGGTGGTCTTCAACACCTCCATGACCGGGTACCAGGAGGTGCTCACCGATCCGTCCTACCGGGGGCAGATCGTGGTGATGACCCAACCCCACATCGGAAACTACGGCGTGAGCCGCCGGGCCGAGGAGTCCTCCCGTCCTTGGGCCGAGGGGTTCGTGGTCCGCAAGCTCACCCGGGTGCCCTCCGGCGAGGCGTCGGAGCGGGAGCTCGGAGGTCTGCCGTCCTATCTCCAGGGGCACGGCATCCCGGCCGTGGACGGGATCGACACCCGCGCGGTGGTCCGGCGGCTGCGCGAGCACGGGGCGCTGCGCGGGGTGCTCACCACCGAGCGCTCCGACGTGGACGCCCTGGCCGCCGAGCTGGCCGACTTCCCGCCGATGGCCGGACGGGCGCTGGTGGACGACGTGACCTGCCGCGAGCCGTACGAGGTTCCGGCGGAGCCGGTGGAGGGCGAGGAGGGCGCCGCCCGGTTCCACCTGGCCGTCTACGACTACGGGGTCAAGCGCAACATCCTCCGCTCGCTCGCCGCGCGCGGCGCCCGGCTGACGGTGCTGCCGGCGCGCACTCCGGCCGCCGAGTGCCTGGCCCTGGGGGTCGACGGCGTGGTGCTGTCCAACGGCCCGGGGGATCCCGAGCCGCTGGGCGACGTCGTCCGCGAGGTCGGTGAGCTGATGCGGTCCGGTCGGCCGGTGTTCGGCATCTGCCTGGGGCACCAGCTCCTCGGTCTCGCCCTGGGCGCGCGGACCTTCAAGCTCAAGTTCGGACACCACGGCGGCAACCAGCCGGTCCGGGAGCTCGCCACCGGCAAGGTGGCGATCACGAGCCAGAACCACGGCTTCGCCGTCGACCCGGAGAGCCTGCCCCGAGAAGCCCGGGCCACCCACGTCAACCTGAACGACGGCACCCTGGAGGGCCTGGAGGTGATCGACCGGCCGGTCTTCGCGACCCAGTACCACCCGGAGGCGGCGCCGGGACCCCACGAGGGGCGGGCGCTGTTCGACCGGTTCTTCGACCGGCTGGCCCGCCGATGACCCCCGGCCCCGGGTCCGAGTCGGGACCCGCTCCGCCCTCCCGGGCGCTGCGGGGGCCGGTGCCGTGGATCGTCGCCTGGCGGTTCCTGCGCCACCGGCGGAGCCGGCTGCTCAACGGCACCGCCCGGGCCGCCCTGGCCGCCACCACCCTGGGGGTGACCGCAATGGTGATCGCCATGGCGCTGATGACCGGGTACCGGGAGGACCTGGAAGCCAAGCTCCTCTCCGGCAATGCCGCCGTGCTCGCCTACCCCATGGGCATCCCCCGCGAAGGGGAGCCGGGGCCGGAGGCCGGCGCCGAGACCCTGGAGCGCCTGGCGGCGATCCCGGGGGTCGAGCGGGTGGGGCGGGTGGTGTACGGCCAGGGCTCCCTCGCGGCGCCGGGGCGGCAGGTGGAGGTGACCCTGCGCGGGGTCGAGCCGGGGAGCGGCATGCTCTCGGGGACCGCCGAGCAGCTCCGCCGGGGACCGGAGGGGCTCCCCGGTGCGGTCCTGGGAGCCGAGCTCGCCCGCGACCTCGGCGCCGGGACGGGCGACGTGCTCCGGCTGGTGGTGCTCGGGTTCGGCCCGGCCGGGGGCTCCCCGGGCTCCCGGGGCTCGATCACCCCGCGGTTCCGCTACGCCTCGGTCCGCGTCACCGGCACCTTCGAGAGCGGCTTCGCCGAGTTCGACCGGAGCTGGGTGGCCATGGACCGCCACGAGGTGCGCCGCCTGAGCGGCGACGACGCCGGCGAGATGGTGGAGATCGCGGCTGCCGACCCGGGGCGGGCTCCGGCCATCGTCGAGCGGGCTCAAGAGGTTCTCGGGGGGACGTACCTGGTGACCGACACCCGGGAGCTCAACCGTCCACTGTTCACCGCCCTGAAGCTCCAGCAGGTGATCCTGTTCCTCGGGCTGGGATTGATCGTCTGCGTGGCCACCTTCAACACCGCCTCGACCCTGGTGGTCCTGGTCCGCGAACGGATGCGGGACATCGGCGTGCTCGCCACGCTCGGCGTCCCGCCGGCCGGGCTGCGGCGGATCTTCCTGATCTACGGCGGGCTGCTGGGGACCGTGGGGACGCTCGCGGGCGTGGCGGTGGGGTGGGCCGTCTCCTGGACGATCACCGAATTCGAGCTCATCCGGTTCGACCCGGAGGTGGCGGCGATCTACTTCCTCTCGGCGGTGAAGTTCCGGGTCGAGCCCCTGGACCTGGCGGCGGTCGTGGCGTTCACCCTGGGGATCACGCTGGCCGCGTGCGCGATCCCGGCGTGGTTCGCGGCGCGGATCGACCCGTCGTCGGCCCTGCGTTACGAGTGATCTTGCTGCGGAGGCGGCCCCGGCAGGATCCGGCGGAGCGCCCCGTCCAGCGTGCGCCGGCCCTGCCAGTTGCGGGGGTAGCCGAACGAGACCTCCTCGAAGCGGACGCCGTCGACCCTCCGGGTCCTGGGGATGTGGAGGTGGCCGTGCACCACGGCCTCGGCGTTGAACCGCCGGTGCCAGTCCTCGGTCTTGCGGGTGCCGCACCAGATCACGAACCGTGGGACGGCGGGGAGCTGAGTGACGTCGCGCCGGAGGGGCCAGTGGCTCACCAGGACGGTGGCGGAGCCGTCGGCGGTGGCGGCGGCGAGGCGCTCTTCCGTGATCCGGCAGCGCTCTGCGCACCAGGCGGCGCGGCTGCGATGAGGGTCCGGCCTCAGCAGCGCCTCGTCGGCGCAGAGGATGTCCATCTCCATCGCCCACTCGACGGCCCGCTCGGGCGGCACGTCGTCCGGGCCGAAGGTGTAGTCGTAGAGCAGGAACAGGGGCGCGATCCTGATCGGCCGGGCGGTTCCTGCGGACGGCGGCCAGATCGGGTAGGGGTCCTCGGGGGTGTACACGCCGCGGCTGCGGCAGATCTCCACCAGCCGGCGGTACTTCTCCTCCCCGGCCGGTGCTCGCCGGCGGGCCGGGACCGTCCACAGGTCGTGGTTGCCCGGGACCCAGACCAGGCGGGCGAAGCGCGGGGCGAGGAGGTCGAGCGCGAACCGCAGGTGCTCTTCGCGCTCTCCCACGTCGCCCGCCAGGATCAGCCAGTCGTCGGGGCGGGGGGCGATCCGGGCGAGCGCTTCCCGGTTCGCCTCGTGGTTCAGGTGGAGGTCGGCGACGGCGAGGAGGTTCAACGGATCACCCGACCCGGCCCGACCCGCCATGCCGTGGGTCGGGCTCGATCGTGCCCGCCCGCTGCAGGCGCCGCAGATGGGCGAGGATCTGCCGCGCGGCGAGGGGCCAGGCCTGGCGCGGGGCGTCGTCGTAGACCTCGGGCAGCATCTCGTCCGGGTTCCGCAGGCCGGCGCGCCAGGCGTCGAGGATCTTCCGCTCGCGCCACAGCCGGTGGTCGATGAGCTCGCGCAGCGTGCTCTCCACGGCCAGGATCGCCGGGCCGTGCCCGGGGAACAGCATCTTCGGCTCCTCCTCGATCAGGCGCTCGAGCGACCGGATGTAGGCGTCCATGTCCCCCTCGGGCGGGTCCACCACGATGGTCGAGACCGCCGAGACCGTGTCGCCGGCGAGGAGCGAGCCGAGCCGCTCCTCCAGGAAGCACAGGTGGCCGCTCGCGTGCCCCGGGGTGTGCAGCGTCCGGACCCGCACCGGGGCTTCACCCTCCGGTCCGGCGAGCTCGATCCGCTCCCCGTCCGCCAGCTCGCGATCCACCGCGATGCCCCGCCCGCGCAGCCGCTCGGCCGTGAGCCGGTGGGCGGCCACCGGCACTCCGAGACGGTCGCGCAGCCGGGCCACCGCGCCGACGTGGTCGGGGTGGTGATGGGTCAGCCAGATCGCACCGATCCGCCGGCCGAGGCGTGCGGGGAGCTCGTCGAGGGCGGCCGCCAGCCGGTCGATCTCCTCCTCCCAGGGCGTTCCCGGGTCGACCAGCACCGCCTCGTGCGTCCCCAGGACGTAGCAGTTGGTGTGCGCCGCCGGCGGCAGCGTGGGGGTCGGCAGGGGGAAGAGGAGGACCCCCGGGCGCAGCTCGATCGCCCGGTGGGGACCCAGGTTGACCTCCGACGGCTCGCGCAGGCGCTCGAGGACCGCTTCCGGTCCGGCGTTCCCCGCGCGGCTCGCCAGGGTCTTCAGGACGTGGACGATCGGCGGCGCGGCGGTGATGCGCCCGCCGCGCCAGGCGTCGAGGGCGTCGGCCGGCCGGACCCACCCCGCCTCGATCGCCTCGCCGCCGGCGATCGGCTCCCCGTCCCCCGGCCGGTGCTCGAGCAGGAAGAAGCGGTTGTCGAAGCGCACCGGAGCGAACGCCGGGGTGAGCCAGCGGCCCGCGAAGACCAGGCGCGAGGCGTCCAGCCGGATGCCGTCTTCGCCCCCAGAGCCGGCGAGCAGCTCGCCGAAGGCCGTCTCCTTGCCCTCGACCGCCGCCCGCGCCCCGGAGAGCCGCTCGGCGGGGAACGCCCGCGAACCCTCGGACAGCGGCAGGATGCCGGTCTCCTCGAACAGCTCGCGCAGGGTCGCCGCCACGAGGCCGTCGACCGCGTCCGGCGGCAGAGCGCCCAGGCCGGCGGTCAGGGCCTCCGGCATGGCGCCGGACACCCGATCGCTCTCCAGCCCGGCCGGCCGGCCGTCGATCCAGCCGGCCTCTTCCAGGGCCTCGTCGTGGCGCGACACGGTGCCGCCGGGGAAGGCGTGCCAGCCGCCCATGAAACGCATCGCGGGATCCCGGCGCATCCAGAAGACCT
Source organism: Acidobacteriota bacterium (assembly GCA_050050355.1). Taxonomy (GTDB): domain Bacteria; phylum Acidobacteriota; class Thermoanaerobaculia; order Multivoradales; family DATKCC01; genus JASFUJ01. Next base: position 165 of record JASFUJ010000028.1, on the reverse strand, counting down.
CGAGCTCGCCGTCCGTCCGCCGGCGCCACGGGATCACCGCCGAGGAAGCCCGCACTTTGGCCGGAGGGGGCTCGAATCCACCCCGCCCGACCACGGTTTCGTAGAGGTTGCCGTCGCTCATGGGGCGGACATCATATCGGGCGATGGGGTCGACTCGGGGTCAAC
>JASFUJ010000027.1:0-11863 GCA_050050355.1 Acidobacteriota bacterium | reverse complement strand
CGCCGGCGATCTCGCCGCGTCCCGCGAGCCCGTGGAGGTGGGGGACGGCCGGAGCTTCGCCGACGCGGTGGCCGCGGCCGGGCAGCCCGCGGTGGGCGTCTACCTGCACGGCGAAACGCCCGAGATCTGGCGCCTCGGTGACGACACGGCCGCGGCCGACAGCCTGTCGCCGGCCGCCCGCCGGCTGCCGGTGGCCCTCCTCCACGGGGCGCTCCTGCCCGGTCTCGGGCTGCACGAGGGCTCGGCCACCGACGGCACGGTGATCTACCGCTCGGAGGCGGACGCCCTGTGGCGGATGGTCGAATCGGGCGAGGCCGCGGTCGGGATCTTCCTGCCGCCGATGGAGCCGACCGCCTTCGCCGCGGCCATCGCCGGCGGCGACATGCTGCCCCCCAAGTCCACCCGGTTCCTGCCCAAGGTGGTCTCGGGGATGGTCTGGGCCGATCACGCGGCCAGGCTGGTGTAGGCAGGCGGATGGGCGTGGGCCTCCCGCCGATCTCGTTCGATCCGGAGGTGGAGATCTCCCCCTACGAGCTCTTCCGGCGGTTGCGCGAGGGGCGGGCGCCGGCGCTCTACGCCCTGGCGAGCCGTCCGGAGCCGGAGCCGGAGCGCCCCCGCAGGACGCTCCGCGGGGCAGGGGCGGTCACCGGCCCGGACTGGGCTCCGCCCGAGGACGAGGCCGTGATCTTCGACGAGGACGGCGAGGGCGCCCGCGCGCTGGTGACCGCCCTGCGGGAGCGCGGGATCTCCGGCGTCCGGGCGCTCTTCGGCGGGCTGCGGCTCTACGACTACTGCCTCGACCCGCGGGTGGTCGGCGAGGAGCGCTACCTGGTGGACGCCGCCGGCTGACGGCCCATCACCCACCGGGCCCGCGCCTCGGAGACCGTCTCGCCGTGCGGGTCCTGCACCGTCACCTCCACCTCGAGCTCCCGGTCCTCCTCACCCTCCGGGATCGGCGCGATCCCGCCGGGAACCCGGCACTCGGCGGTGAGCGTCCCCCGGGCCTTCTTCAGGTAGTCGATCTCGAGCCGCACCGGGATCCCCCGGTGGCCGGGCGGCATGGAGAAGACCACCGCCAGGCCGGAGGTCTCCTCCGCCAGGTTGAGCTGGGCCACGGCGTGGATCGAGCGCAGATGGTTGCGCACCGCCTTGCGGTCCCGCATGGTCAGCCGGGCGTAGCCCTCGTCGAGCTCCTCCACCCGGGCCTTGATGGTCCCCGTGTAGGGAGCCGCGCGACCGACCATCTTCGAGAACAGCCACGCGCCGCCCGGGAGCCGGCGCAGGAAGCGCCAGGACCGGCGCAACCGGGCCACCGGGTCCGGCGGCGCGGGGTTCGAGGGACTCGGGGACCCGGACCGTCCGGATCGTCCGGACCGTCCGGACCGTCCGGTCATCGGCGGCCCTCCAGAGACCTCAGCACCCGATCCGCGTGCCCCTTGGCCCGCACGTTGTGCCAGGCCTCGATCACCTCGCCGTCCGGCGTCACGGCGAGCGTCGAGCGGATCACCCCCTCGACGGTCTTGCCGTACATCGTCTTCTCGCCGAAGGCGTCGACCGCGCGCAGGAAGGACTTGTCCGGGTCGCTCAGAAGCGGGAAGGTGAGCTCGTACTTGTCGATGAAGTCGCAGTGGGAGTCGGCCGGATCGGGGGATAGGCCGACGACCTCGAAGCCGAGCTTCCGGAAGGCGTCCAGGCGGTCACGGAAGTCCTTCGCCTCCACGGTGCAGCCGGGCGTGTCGTCCTTCGGGTAGACGTAGAGCACGAGCCCCTCGGGCCCGGCAAGGTCCGCCAGCGTGCGGGGGTTTGCGTTCTGATCCGGCAGCTCGAGCGCAGGAATCGTCTGTCCTGGTTCCACGGTGGTCTCCTTCCTGTCGGTTCCGGGTCGTCCCGGCCACCGCCCCGCCGGAGGGTTCCGCGGCGCGGGACGGAGCGTGCGTGGAAGTCTACCGCCAAAGCCTCGAGGTTCTAGTACCATCCGCGGCATGAACGACCCCGCCGAGCCCCGCAAGCCGCTCACCTATGCCAGCTACCTGGCGATCGACGAGCTCCTCGGCCTCCAGAGACCGCGCTCCGGCGGACCCGACCGGCCGGCCGAGCACGACGAGACCCTGTTCATCATCATCCACCAGGTCTACGAGCTCTGGTTCAAGCAGATCCTCCACGAGCTCGGGCTGCTCCAGCGCTCGCTCGAGGGCGACGACGCTCCCACCGCCCTCGACACCTTCAAGCGCATCCTCACCATCCTCAAGACCCTGGTGGGCCAGGTGGACGTGCTGGAGACCATGACGCCGGTCTCCTTCGCCTCGTTCCGCGCGCGGCTGGACTCGGCCAGCGGCTTCCAGTCGGCGCAGTTCCGGGAGGTGGAGTTCATCCTGGGCAAGAAGCGCCGGTCGATGGTGCGCCACCACCCGGACGGCAGCCCGGGCCGGGAGCGTCTCGAGGCGCTGTTCGACCGCCCCACGCTGTGGGACTCGTTCGTCCGGTTCCTGTCCGCCCGCGGCTACCCGGTGCCGGAGGACTGCCTGAGCGGCGTGTCGGACCGGCCGCCCGAGCCGTCGGAGGCGATCCAGGAGATCCTGCTCGCCGTCTACCGGCGCGACCACCTGGTGCGCCAGGTCTGCGAGCGCATGGTGGACCTGGACGAGGGCCTCCAGGAGTGGCGCTACCGCCACGTCAAGATGGTCGAGCGGACCATCGGCCGCAAGACCGGCACCGGCGGCTCCGCCGGCGCCGCGTACCTCCGCAAGACCCTCTTCGAGCCGCTCTTTCCCGACCTCTGGGAGATCCGGTCCCGGCTGTGAGGCCGCCCCCCACCTGATCGGGTGGGAGCCGGCGGAGACCGGAGCCACCCGACGGATCGGTGCCACGCCACCCTTCCGGGTGTCGACTCGGCCGCGGTTCGTCACTAACGTACTTTCAAATTCGTCATTATCCACTTTGGCCGCGGAGACGGAGGGACCGTTTCCCCAGCAGTCCGCGGACCCGGCCCCTCCATCGCGAAAGGAGGGGCTCATGCGCGCGACGTCCGGCACCACCCACCCCGTCGTTCGGATCCGGATCGGGGCGTCGGCCGTGCTCGTCGCGGCCCTCCTCGCGGTCTCTCCGCTCGCCGCCCAGCCTCCCGCCGGCGACGCCTCGGCCGAGATCTCGGCCGACGGCTACACCAGCGCCCGCGTCTGCGGCCGGTGCCACGCGGACATCTACCGGTCGTGGAGGAAGAGCCTCCACGCCATCTCCCTCACCGACCCGATCTTCGACGTGGCCTTCATGCAGGCGGTCCGGGAGTCCGGGGACGTGGCGAAGCGCCTCTGCCTGACCTGCCACGCCCCCATGACCATGGTCAACGGCGACTACGACCTGGAGCAGGGGGTGACCCGCGAGGGGGTGAGCTGCGACTTCTGCCACACGGTGACCGCGGTCCACGTGGGCCGGACCGACAGGCCCTTCACCAGCGACCCGGGCCTGGTCAAGCGGAGCGTCCTGAAGAAGGCCAGCTCGCCGGCCCACGACGTGGCCTACTCCGAGCTCCACGGCACCTCGGAGCTCTGCGGCGGCTGCCACAACTACGTGGCCCCGTCCGGGACGACGATCATGAGCACCTACGACGAGTGGCGCCTCGGCCCGTACGCCAGGGAGGGCGTCCAGTGCCAGTCGTGCCACATGGTGCTGAGCGAGGGCAGGATCGTCCGCCAGGAGGTCCAGGCGTCCGGGCCGAAGATCCATCTCCACGACCTGATCCACGACAGTGAGCAGCTCCAGGACGCCGTCGGCGTTCGCATCCTGCGCGCCGAGCGCAGCGCGCGGGGCCTGGAGGTGGAGGTGGAGATCGAGAACTCCGGATCGGGGCACCGGGTACCGACCGGCATGCCGACCCGCGAGATCGTTCTGACCGTCACCGTCGACGACGGCCGGGACACCGACGTCAAGGAGCGGCGCTACCGCAAGGTGGTGGCGGACGCGGAGGGGCGTCCGCTGACCGAGGATCACGAGGTGCTGCTGCGGGGCGCGAAGATCCTCTCCGACAACCGGATCGGTCCCCGCGAGGCGCGCCACGAGCGGTTCGTCTTCTCCGTGCCGCGCACCGGGCGGATCAAGGTCACCGCGACCGCGTCGTACCTCTACTCGCCCATGGTGCTCCGCCGGGAGCGTCTCACCGTGAAGCTGGGCGAGTCGGAGCGAGCCGTCTACTAGCCCGACGGACACGAGGGGGGGTCATGGCGAAGACACGAGCCGAGCGGACGAAGCTGGGGACCACCCGGTGCTCCGGCGCCGGGCGGAGCCGGGGGGAGGGGGCGGCGTGAGGGTCACGACGTCGGTCCTCGTGCTGGCCGCGGCCGTCGCGGTGGTGGCGGTCGGCGTGGGGGTCACGCTGGCCGCGGTCCGGTGGAGGGTCGACCAGCCGATCGCCTTCAACCACCGGCTCCACGTCCAGGACCTGGGCCTCGCCTGCGCCGACTGTCATCGCTACGTGATGACCGGCGCTCGCGCGACCATCCCGAACGTGGAGGTGTGCTCCGACTGCCATCTCGAAGCGCTGACCGACTCGCCCGAGGAGCGGATCCTGGTCGACCACGTGGAACGGGGCGAGCCGATCCCCTGGCGCAAGGTCTACCGCGTGCCCGACCACGTGCTCTTCTCCCACCGGCGCCACGCGGCGATCGCCGCGATCGACTGCGAGCGGTGCCACGGCGCCATGGCGGACCGGGAGCAGCCCGTGACGCGGCCCGCGGTGCGCCAGACCATGGAGAGCTGCATCGAATGCCACGAGGACCAGGGAGTCACCCGTGACTGCATCGCCTGCCACGTCTGAGCTTCCGGGCCGGAGGATCCGGTCATGTTGATCGAACGCCGCGAGTTTCTGAAGCTGCTGGGCCTGACCGTCGGAGCCGTCGGCCTCGAGGGGTGCGGAGCCGACTGGTTGGTCCCCGACGACCTGGTCGAGCTCGCCCTGCGCGGCCCCGGCCTCGAGACCCACGAGCGGACCGTCTGCGGCCTGTGCGAGGGGCGGTGCGGCCTGAGCGTCCGGCTGGTGGACGGCCTGCCGGTCGGCCTCCGGGGCAACCCGGGCCACCCCCTCAACCGGGGCGGCCTGTGCCCGGTCGGGCAGGCCGGCCTCGACGTCCTCTACTCGCCGCACCGGCTGTCGGGTCCGGCCCGGCGCGCCGAGAGCGGTGCGCGTCGCCCGGCCGCGTGGGACGAGGTCCTGCAGGAGCTCGCCGACCGCCTGGGCGGGCTCCTCGCCGCGGGCCGCGGCGACCGGATCGTCCTCTTCACGGAGGAGCCGGACGAGCTGTTCCACGACCTCGCCCGACGCTTCGCCGCGGCCTTCGGCTCGAACCGGGTCGCCCGGCCCGGCGCCGGAACCGCGCTCCCGTACCGGCTGGCCCAGGGGACCCCGGGGGTTCCCGGCTTCGACCTGAACGGAGCCGACCTGGTGTTCTCGTTCGGGCTCGACCTGTACGAGGGGGGCGCCGCCCCGCTGCACGCCGTCTCGGCGACGATCGGCTCGCGCCCGATCGGCGAGAAGGCCGTCCTGCTCCACGCCGGGACCCGGCTCTCCCCCAGCGCCACGAAGGCGGAGGAGTTCCTGGCGATCCACCCGGCGACCCACGGCGCCCTCGCCCTCGGGGTCGCCCACGTGCTGGTCCGCGAAGGAAGCCATGATCGCCGCTTCGTCGAGGAGCGCTGCTTCGGCTTCGACGACTGGACGGACGAGGAGGGCCGTCCGCGCCTCGGTTTCCGCAGGCTGCTCCTGGAGCGTTACTACCCGGACCGCGTCGCGCGGTTGTGCGGCGTCGACCCGGTGCGGATCATCGAGGTGGCCCGCCGCTTCGCCGCGGCCGATGCCCCGCTGGCGCTCGCGGGGGGCGAGGCCGTCCAGGGGACGAACGGCGTCTGGACCGTCCTGGCGGTCCACGCGCTCAACGCCCTGGCGGGGAGCTTCGATCGGCGGGGCGGCGTGGTGCTGCCGCCGCCCGTCGCCCTGACCCCGCTGGCGCCCCTGCCCACGGCCGCGGCCTCTCCGCCCGGCGCCGACCCGTTCGCGCCGCGGGCCGGAGAGGGTGGCGCCGCGGCGCTCGGGACCGACCCGGTGGAGGCGCTGGCGGACCGGGTGCTCGACGGCTCGGCGGAGGTGGAGGTGCTGTTCCTGATCGGGTCGAACCCGGTCCACGCCAGCCCGGCCGGCGAGCGCTTCCGCCGGGCCCTGGAGCGGATCCCGCTGGTGGTCGCGTGCGCGCCGTTCGAGGACGAGACCGCCGCCGTCGCGGACCTGGTGCTGCCGGCCCACCACTTCCTGGAAGCCTGGAGCACGTCCACCACGCCGGCCGGGGTTCCGTTCAGCGTCCTGGGCGTCGGACATCCGATCGTCGAGCCGCTGCGGGACACCCGCCACCCCGGCGACCTGCTGCTCGAGATCGCCCGGCGGGCGGGCGAACCGGCCGCGGACGCCCTGCCCTGGTCCGACTACCCCGCCTACCTCCGGCACCGGGTCGAGGGCCTGGTGGTCTCGGGGCAGGGCTCGGTCATCTCGGGCTCCTTCGAGGAGTCGTGGGTCCAGTTCCTCGAGGAACGGGGCTGGCGCTTCCTCCAGGAGAACACGGTGGAGGACTTCTGGCGCGACCTGGCCCGGGAGGGGGGCTGGTGGAACCCGGTCCGCGCCCGCGGCGCCTGGGACCGGCTGCTGGCCACCCCGTCGGGTCGCTACGAGCTCTGCTCCCGGGAGCTGGAGCGCCATCTGCGGGAGGTGGGAGCGGCCGCCGGAGGGGGCTCGCCGGACGGCTCCGAGGGAGCCGCGGCGGAGCTCGCCCGGGGCGTCGCGGCCCTGGGGCTCGCCGCCGACCCGGACGAGGCGTGCCTGCCCCACTACGAGCCCCCGCGGGAGGTCGGCGACGGCGAGCTCGTGCTGGTGCCCTTCCGGCCGATCACCGGGAGAGGCGCGCTGGGCACCGCCTCCCGGATGCTCCTGGAGATGTTCGGCTACCCGAGCCTGACCGGCTGGGAGACCTGGGCGGAGATCGCGCCGGAGACCGCCCGCGAGCTGGACCTCGGGGACGGCGACCGGGTGGCGATCGAGTCGCCGCGCGGGGAGATCGAGGCGACCGTCCGCATCGGCCACGGCAGCACCCCGGGGGTCGTCCACGTGCCGGTCGGCCTCGGCCGCAGAGAGACCGCCGCCGCCGCGGCCGGCGTCGGCGCGAACCCGCTCGACGTCGTGGCCCCCGCCCACGATCCGGTCTCCGGCGCCCTGGTCGACGCCGCCACCCGGGTGCGCCTGCGGCTCGTCGAGAGGCGGCGCCGCGGCGGGCCGGCGCCCGAGCACGGAGGGGAGGCCTGATGGCACGCTGGGGAATGGTGATCGACCTCGCCCGCTGCACGGGCTGCGGCGGCTGCATGGCCGCCTGCCATCAGGAGAACAACCTGGCGGCGGCCGGGCCGGAGCAGTCGCTCGAGGAGAGCCGGTCCTTCCACTGGCTCAAGATCCTGCGCGAGGTCTCGACCTCCACGGCGCAGACCGAGGTGCGCTACCTGCCGCAACCCTGCTTCCAGTGCGACAACCCGCCGTGCGTACGGGTCTGCCCGGTCCACGCCACCTATCTGAGCGAGGAGGGGATCGTCGCGCAGATCTACGCCCGCTGCATCGGGTGCCGCTACTGCATGGCGGCCTGCCCGTACAACGCCAAGGTCTTCAACTGGTACGCGCCCGAGTGGCCGGGAGAGCTCGAGCAGCGGTGCAACCCGGACGTCTCGCTGCGCCCCAAAGGGGTGGTCGAGAAGTGCACCTTCTGCCACCACCGCATCCTCCATGCCCGGGAGGAAGCGCGCGCCGCCGGCCGGCCGCTCCGCGACGGCGACGTGACCACGGCCTGCGCCGAGAGCTGCCCGGCGCGGGCCATCGTCTTCGGCGACCTGGACGATCCGGAGAGTCGGATCGCCGAGCTGGTCCGCAGCCCGCGGGCCTTCAGGCTGCACGACGACCTGGGCACCGAGCCCAAGGTCTACTACCTGGCGGAGAAGGAATGAGCCCCCGGACGTCGCCCCGGCCCGGCCGGCAACGAGGAGAGCCATGAGCACAGAGGACCGCACGGACGTTCCGATCGGCGCCGAGGCCGCACCCACCGCGGACACCGAGCTCGACGTCTCCGACCTCCTGCGACCGATCGAGGAGTCCGGCGTCGGCTTCCGGGTGACCTTCACCCTGCTGGCGCTGGTCATCCTGGGGGGCTGGGTGCTGTTCGGGCGCCAGATCCTCCAGGGCCTCGGCGTGACCGGCCTCAACCAGCCGGTGGGCTGGGGCTTCTACATCGTCAACTTCGTCTTCTTCATCGGCATCAGCCACGCGGGAACCCTGATCTCGGCGATCCTCCGGCTGTCGAAGGCGGAGTGGCGCCGCCCGATCACGCGGATGGCGGAGGTGATCACGGTCGTGGTGCTGGCGATCGGCGGGTTCCACCCGGTGCTCGACCTGGGGCGGCCCGACCGCATGCTCAACATCTTCAGCGCCGGCCGGCTGCAGTCGCCCCTGCTCTGGGACGTCACGTCGATCAGCGCCTACTTCATGGCCTCCACCGTCTACCTCTACATCCCGATGATCCCGGACATCGCGCTGCTCCGGGACCGGGGAGCGTGGCCCCGGTGGTTCTACACGTTCCTCGCCTGGGGGTACCAGGGGACGCCGCGCCAGAAGGCGGTGCTCGAACGGGCGATCTCCATCCTCATGGTGCTGGTGATCCCGATCGCGGTGTCGGTCCACACGGTGATCTCCTACATCTTCGCCATGACCCTGCAACCGGGCTGGCACTCCACCATCTTCGGCCCGTACTTCGTCGTCGGCGCCATCTTCTCGGGCATCGCCGCCCTGATGATGGTCATGATCGTGCTCCGCAAGGTGTTCCACCTGGAGCGCTACCTGAAGCAGATCCACTTCGATCACCTGTCGAAGCTGCTGCTGATCATGTCGCTGCTCTGGTTCTACTTCACCTTCTCCGAGTACCTGACCGCCTACTTCGGCCACGAGCCGAGCGAGCTCCGGGTCTTCTTCCACAAGTTCGCCGGGCCGTACGCTCCGTTCTTCTGGGGCATGGTGGCGTGCAACTTCCTGATCCCGGTGCTCATCCTGAGCTTCCGCCGGACCCGGACCATCCCGGGCATCATGATCGCCTCGATCGCCGTGGTCGTCGGCATGTGGCTCGAGCGCCTGAACATCGTGGTCCCCTCGCTGGCCAATCCGCGGCTGCCGTACCCCACCGGCTTCTACGTCCCGAGCCTGGTGGAGTGGGGAATCTTCGTCGGCGCCATCGCCACGTTCATCCTGGGCTTCGTCCTGTTCGCCCGCTTCTTCCCCCTGATCTCGATCTGGGAGCTGGAGGAGGGCCGGGAGACCGCGGTGGCCGAGACCACCGAACGGGTGCGGGGCTACCTGCCGGACCCGGAGCCCGTGCCGTCGACCCCCTCCCGGCCGACCTCGAGAGAGGAGCTGACATGAGCCGAGCCCCCCGGACGAGCCGCTGGATCTTCGCGCTGCAGGTGGTGTCCGTGACCCTGATCTGGGTCTTCGTCCTCGGGATCAGCGGCTGGATCGTCCACCTGCTGCGCCTCTCCGTGTGGCTGGACGACGTGCCGTCGGCCTCGGTGGGAATCTCCATCGTCGCCGTGCCGGTCTTCCTCACCGGCGCCGCCGTCCTGACCTACGTCTTCGTCGGGCTCCAGCGGGCCGGCGACGCCGGCGGAGAGGAGGACGCGTGATGCGACGGCTCGCCGCCCTCGGCCCGACCCTGTGGCCTCTGTGCGCCCTCTGGGCCCTCGTCGCCGTGCCGGCGAGCGCCCAGCTCCCCGACAACCCCCTCGAAGGACGGCTTCTCTTCGAGAGCAAGCACTGCCACCAGTGCCACGGCATCGACGGCAGCGGCCCCGGCATCGGTCCCGATCTCGGGGCGGACCGGTTCCGCGGCAGCTTCCTCGATCTGGGAGCCGCACTCTGGAACCACGTTCCCGGCATGGGGGTGGCGGTGGAGGCGAGCGGCGTCGACTGGCCCGACCTCACCCCCGAAGAGACGACGCGGCTCACGGCGTTCCTCTACTTCATCGACTATCTCGGGCGCCCCGGCGACGGGACCGCCGGCGCGGAGCTGTACCGCGCCAAGGGATGCGCGGCGTGCCACACGGTGGACGGAGACGGCGCGGGCGTGGGCCCCGACCTGGCGCAGCTCCAGCGCTTCGCCTCACCCCTCTACACCGCCCAGTCGATCTGGAACCACGGCCCGTCCATGTTCGAGACCATGCGCTCCATGGGGGTGCGGACGCCGACCTTCGCCGAGGGGGACCTGGCGGACCTCAGCGCCTTCATCCGCCGGCGAGCCGGCCCCGGACCGCGGGAGCGGATGCTCCTGGCACCGGGGAACCCGAACCTGGGACGGGAGCTGTTCCGGGACAAGGGCTGCGCCACCTGCCACGGAGACGATGCCCGCGGCGGCGACGGCGGTCCGGACCTGCACGGAGCCGGGCTCCACCGCTCGGCGGAAGCGATCGCCGGCACCATGTGGAACCACGCGCTGGCGATGAAGACCGTCATGGAGCGCCGCGGCATCGGCTGGCCCCGGTTCACCACCCCGGAGCTCGCCGACCTGGTCGCCTTCCTCTACTTCCTGCCCTTCGAGGATCCTCCCGGGGACCCCGGCCGGGGTGAGAGGGTGTTCGCCTCCAGGTCGTGCGCCGAGTGCCATGGGCCGGACGCCCGCTCCGACCACGCGGGACCGGAGCTGCTCGGCGGCGAGGCCACGCGCACGCCGGAACGGCTGGTGGCCGCCATGTGGAACCATGCGCCGGTGATGTCCGAGGCGATCCTCGCCGAGGGCCGGCCCTGGCCCGAGCTGAGCGGCGAGGACCTGCGGGATCTGCTGGCGTATGTTCAACGCGGAGCGACCCGCTCAGCGCCGGAGCTCGCGGAGCAGGTGCGGTAGCTCCGGCAGCAGGAGCTCGTCCATCGCCAGGCGGACGGCCGCCGACGAGCCGGGCAGGGCGAACAGGAGCCTGCCGCCGGCGAGGCCTCCCACGGCCCGGCTGAGCATGGCCGCGGCCCCGATCTCACGGTACGAGAGCATCCGGAAGAGCTCGCCGAAGCCGTCGAGTCGCGTGTCGAGCAGGCGCTCGACGACCTCGACGGTGGTGTCCCGCGCGGCGATGCCGGTGCCGCCGGTGGTCAGGACCACCTCGGCCTCCCCGTCCGCCAACCAGCGGCGCAGGGTGGCGTCGATCCGGGTCGGCTCGTCGGGAACGACCTCCCGGCGCACCACCCGGTGGCCGGCCCCCTCCAGGGCCTCCGCCAGGTAGGCGCCGCTGCGATCGGTCGCTTCGGTCCGGGTGTCGGAGACGGTCAGGACCGCACACGCGGCCACCGCACCCCGCGCGGCCCGGCGATGGTCTTCGTGGGACACGTCCGGGGAGTATACCGCCGGCCGCACCCGACCGGACGGGTGGTGCGCCCGCCGCCGGACCGGCCTACGCTGACCGGTGACGGGCGGGACGGCCGCATGCCCGGGAACCTGCTCGCCCGGCCGTGCCTCTCAACGGGTGGACCACGGAAGACGACGCACACCCCAACCACGACCCCAACACGATCGGGAGAGACCGAGACCCATGACCATCGAGAACAAGATCCGCGCCTTCGCCGGCAGCTTCGTCCTGGCCAGCCTGGCCCTGGGCTGGTGGGTGCACCCGGGGTTCTACCTGTTCACCGCCTTCGTCGGGCTCAACCTGCTGCAGAGCTCCTTCACCGGGTTCTGCCCGCTCGAGAAGATCCTCCGGCGCCTGCAGGAGCGCCCCGCGTAAAACGAAACGGGGGCCGCCTCGCGGCGACCCCCGTTCC
>JASFUJ010000026.1:0-12098 GCA_050050355.1 Acidobacteriota bacterium | reverse complement strand
GTCCACACGCTCAAGGGCTCGGCCGGGGTCGTCGGCCTGGCGGAGCTGAGCCGGGTGGCGCACCGGATGGAGGACCTGCTGCAGACCCTCTACGAAGGGGGCCTGGCCCTCGACGAGACCGTCCACGTGATCCTGCGCGACTCCCACCAGGTCCTGGACGATCTCGTCGGGCACGACGGCGAGATCGAGGCGCTCCGGCCGCGGATCGACACCCTGTTCGACGCCTACCGGGCGGTGCTGTCGGACGGCGTGGACGAAGGCGCCCGGGAGGTGGACGAACGAGAGCTCGGAGAGGAGCGCTTCGCCCCGATGGACGGGTTCGTCGAGTTCGACTCGGCGCTTCCGGCGTCCGGGCCTGGCCCCGGATGGGCGGAGCCGGAGCGGGACGACGACCAATCCCCCGCGTCCCCGCGGCGGAGCGCTCCTCCTCGTTCTTCCACGATCGACCCGACCCGGCTGCTCCGCATTCCCCTGGACCGGGTCGACGACCTGGTGCGGCTGGTCGGTGAGCTCTCGGTGAACCGCTCCGTCTTCCAGCGGAGGTTCGCCCAGCTCGAGCAGCAGGTGGACGAGCTCGGGCTGGGGACCGACCGCGTACGGCGGGTGGCCGCACAGCTCGAAGCGGAACGCGAGTTCCGGCCGCTGTCCGGAGCGGCCGGCCCCGTGAGCGCCGGAGCGCCGAGCGCCACCGCGTCCACCGTCCAGGCCGCGACCACCGAGGGGTTCGATCCGATCGAGATGGAGAGCTACACGGAGATCGATCGCATGTCCCGGCAGCTCACGGAGGCCGGAGCCGACATCTCGGCGCTCCGCGGTCACCTCGAGCGGACGGTGGGCGAGTTCGACCAGTCCCTGGACCGGCTCGGGCGCATCGCGTCCGAGATCCAGGACCGGCTGCTCCGGTTGCGCATGGTGCCGGTGGGGCGCCTCGCCCCCCGCATGCGGCGCGCAGCGCGGCGCACGGCGGCCGAACAGGGTAAGAGGGTCGAGGTCAGGATCCTGGGCGAGGCGATCGAGCTCGACAAGACGCTCCTGGACGAGCTGACGGATCCCCTGCTGCACCTGGCGCGCAATGCGATCGACCATGGGATCGAGACGCCCGAGGTCCGCCGCGCCCTCGGCAAGCCCCCGGCCGGCCGGTTCCAGCTCGCCGCCTACTCCGCGGGCCCCGAGGTCGTGCTCGAGCTCTCCGACGACGGAGCGGGTCTCGACGAGCCGCGACTGCGGCAGACCGCCGCCGAGCGCGGGCTGCTGAACCCGGCGGAGCTGGAGTCCGTGAGCGACCGGGAGCTGTTCAACCTGATCTTCCTGCCGGGGTTCAGCACCGCGTCGGAGCTGAGCGAGATCTCCGGGCGGGGCGTCGGCCTCGACGTGGTGAAGACGACGATCTCGCGGCTGAAGGGCTCGGTGACCGTGAGCTCGGAGCCCGGGCGCGGAACGAAGTTCACCATCCGGCTACCGATGACCCTGGCCCTGACCCGGGTCGCGATCGTGCTCGCCGGAGGTCAGCGCGTGGCGGTACCGCTCGCGGGGATCCGCCGGATCACCCGGTGGGACGGTGCAGCGCTCGACGCGGTCGGGGACCAGCCGGTGCTGAACATCGGTGACCGGGCGCTCCCCCTCCTGAGCCTGGCCGACGTCCTCGGGACGCGGAAACCTCCGGCCGCGCGGCCGGCCGACCGCATCGTCCTGGTGATGTCGGTCGGCGACCAGGAGATCGCCCTCGGCGTCGAGCAACTGCTCGAGGGGCGGGAGGCCGTGGTCAAGTCGCTGGGCAGTCACCTCCACCCCCTGACGGGGGTCAGTGGCGCGACCATCCTCGGCGACGGCAGCGTGGTGCTGATCCTGAACCTGGCCGAGCTGCTCGAGGAGGCGGGAGCCTCCTCCGGCACGGCCTTCGAGGATCACGGCGCGCCGGCCGGCACCACCGCCGCCGGACGGGAGGTCCTGATCGTCGACGACTCCCTGACCGTGCGCCGGGCGCTCTCGCGGATCGTCTCCGAGGCCGGCTGGAACCCCGTCCCGGCCGCCGACGGACTGGAGGCCCTGGAGCTCCTCGAGGACCGCCCGTGGCCGCCGGAAGCGATCCTGCTCGATCTCGAGATGCCCCGCATGGACGGGTATCAACTGACCGCGACCCTGCGTGCGCGCGAGCGCCATCGCGACATCCCCATCATCATCGTGACCTCCCGCTCGAGCGACAGGCACCGGCGCAAGGCCTTCGAACAGGGCGCGGACGAGTTCCTGGTGAAGCCGCTGAACGACCGGATGCTCGTCGAGTGCATCCGGCGCTTGACGGCCGAGCGCGGGAGGACGGTGCACTAGATGGACCGCCCCGTCCGCGCCTTCGTCTGCGACGACTCCCCGTTCGTCTGCCGGCTGGTGAGCAGCTACCTCAGCTCCAGCCCCCGAGTGGAGGTCGTCGGAACCGCCTCCGACGCGGAGCGCGCGATCGCCCTGGTGCGGGACACCCGACCGGACGTCGTCACCCTGGACCTGAACATGAAGAACGCGCGAGGGCTGGAGGTCCTGGATCGGCTGATGCACGAGAGCCCGATCCCGGTCGTGGTCATCAGCGGAGAGGACCGCAACGTCGAGGCGATCACCCGGCGAGCCTTCGCCCTCGGCGCCGTCGATTTCGTGTCCAAGTTCACCCGGGATCGGGCGATGGATCCGCTCGAGCTGCGCGATCGCATCGTGACCAAGGTCCAGGCCGCGGCGCGCGTCCGGGTGGTCCGCTCCCTCCGCTCCGGCGAGCGGCCGGGGCACGCGGGGAGCGCCCGGACCCGGGAGCGGCCGCTCGAGGCGGAGCGGTTGCCGGCGGGCGGCGTGGTCGTGATCGGCGGGTCGACGGGAGGGCCGCAGGCGATCCGCCAGTTGCTCCAGGCCCTGTGCCCGGAGCAGTCGGCTTCGGTTCTGGTCGTCCAGCACATGACGCGGGGGGTGACGGGTGAGATGGCGCGCCACCTGGACCAGCACCTTTCCTGGTCGGTCAAGGAGGCGGAGGCCGGCGATGCGCTCCAGGAGGGCCGGGTGCTGGTGGCGCCCGGCGGTTGCCATCTGCTCCTCGACGAGCGCCTCCGCGTCGAGCTTCGCCCGGGGACTGCCGTCGAGCCGTACTGCCCCTCGATCGACAGGACCATGCGGTCCGTCGCCCGCCTCTGCGGGGAGCGATCCCGCGGGGTCCTGCTCAGCGGCATGGGCTACGACGGCAGCGCCGGTCTGGCGGAGATCCTGGCGGCGGGTGGCCGCACCTTCGTCCAGGACCCCGGCAGTTGCGTGGTCGACAGCATGCCCCGGTGCGCGATCGACATCGGTGCGGCCGCCAGTGTGGAGACGCCCGCCAACATCGGCCGGCTGCTCTCCGGACGACTTCGGACTCGGGCGTAGACGACGATGCACGACCACGACCAAGGTACGTCCGGGACCCGGTACATCCCCTGTGCCGTCGGCGACGGCACCTGCTGCCTCCCCCTCTCCGCGGTGCTCGCCATCCGGCGGATCGACGACTTCGAGCCGAACCCCGACGGGCATCGGCCGGCGGGCTGGGTCCGGGTCTCCGGGCGGAGGGTGCCGGTTCTCGGGCTGGCGTCGCTCATGGGGCTCCCCGGCTCCACCGACCGAGGGGAGACGTTCCTGGTGGTCGGTGCGGAGGAGGAGCCCTGGGCGCTGGGGGTGGACCGCATCGCGAAGCCCTTCCCGTCCGTCGCGCGACGACCGGAGGCGTTCCCCCTGGTGGAAGGGGGAGCGATCTCGCCCTTCTTCCACGGAGCGGCCCTCGATGGGGAGCGCCTGGTGCCGATCCTGGCGCTCGACCGCCTCCGCGCCGCGATCGATGGACGGGACCCCGCGCCGCTCTCCACCTCCACGCTCCGGCGAGCGACCGATCGAGCCCCTCGCGGCGCTCTCGGCCGAGGGGGCGGCGTAGAGGGCGACGGTCACCTGCTGGTCTTCTCGACCGCCGCCGACGACGCCGCGTCCGCGCTGGTCGGCCTGTCCCTCTGGTCGGTGACCGAGGTCCGGCGCCCGGCGACGATCTGGTCGCTGCCCGGCGCGGTGCCGTGCGTCCTCGGGATCGTGGAGTGGCACGGCGGCCCCCTGCCGGTGATCGATCTCGGTCCGCGACTCGGCCTCGACGAGGGCGCGGCCACCGTGCCGAATCGCCTGATCGTCGTGCGCTCGGGCGGCGGCACCGCCCTCGCCGGGCTCTGCGCCCGCTCCGATATCCGGCTGCGGCGGATGGACGCCGGAGCGCGCGGACGCCGGGAGGCGGACTGGCCGGATCCGGTCCTGACCCGGGCGGTCTTCGAGCTGGACGGGCGTCCTCTCGTGATCCCCGACCTCTCCCTCCTGATTCAAGACAGCGATGCCTTCGAGTCACGAGTTCATCAATCAATTCGGGCATCCGCCCAGAAAGGAGCTCTCCAATGAAACCCGTTTGTCGGCTGGCACTGATCGTGGGACTGGCGGTCGTCCTCGGACCGCAGATGGGGTGCGGGGGAGACCGGCAGGCGTCGGACCAGGCCGCGGCGCGAGCCGACGTGTCGATCAGTTGGTCCGGCTGCGGCATCACCAAGAAGGCGTTCGTCGAACGCCTGGCCGCCGCCTACGAAGAATCGACCGGAATCCGCGTCAACGTCTCGGGAGGCGGGGCGACCAAGGGGGTCCGCGGCGCGGACGCCGGCACGATCGACGTGGGCGGCTCGTGCCGTCACCGGCTCGACGGGCCGGAAGAGGACGCGGCGTTCGGCACGATCGTGGCCTGGGACGCCCTGGTCGCCATCGTCAACCCGGAGAACCGGGTCTCCAACCTGACCGGGGATCAGTTGCGGAACATCCTCCTGGGAGAGATCACCGACTGGAGCGAGGTCAGCGGCGCGTCCGCGCCGATCACCGTCCTGGCGCGCAACGGCAAGATCAGCGGCGTCGGTCGGATGGTCCGCGAGCTGATCTTCCAGGATCCGGCCACCGACTTCACGTCGTCCGCGTTGATCTATTCGAGCTCGACGCCGCTCGAGCAGGAAGTCGAGACCGTCCAGGGCGTGATCGGCATGACCGGCGTCAGCAGCGCCAGGAAACGCAACGTCAAGATCCTCAGCCTCAACGGGGTGCTGCCGGACTACGAAAACATCGCCAGCGGCGCCTACCCCCACGTTCGCCCGCTCTATCTGTTCACCCAGGGACCGCCGACAGGTGATGCCAAGGGCTTCGTCGACTTCGCTCTGAGCCCCGAAGGACAGGCGCTCATCAAGGCCGAGGGCACGGTGAACCTCGAGGACGGTCGAGGCCTGTTCGCCGCCTACGCCGAGCGGATGCGGCAACTGGGCATCGCCGAGGAGACCTGGAATCCGACGGCTTGAACCGGCCTCGGAAAGGAGGTTGCGTCATGAAATTCATCAAGCTTCCGAACAAGATCTTCGACCGGGGTCCGATCGCCTGGATGCGATCGAGCGTCGCCGCCAAGCTGGCGCTGGCGATGCTCGGCGTGGCCCTGGTGCCCCTGGCGATCTCCGGCGTGATCTCCTACACCCGGACCTCCGCCGCCCTGAGCGGCCAGGTGGGTGACTCCATCGCCGAGACCGTGGGCGAGAGCGCCGACCTCGCCGCCCAGTCGCTGGTCGAGAACATCCGCCTGCTGCAGGGACTCGCCGGCTCCCCGGTGCTGCGGGACGCGGTCATCGAGGCCAACGGCCGGTACACGGGGACCGACGCGGAGACCTCGGCGCTCCTGGCCGACGTCGACCAGCGGTGGCGGAGCGCGCCCATCACGGACGCCCTGATCCGCCGGGTGCTGAGCGGCGACCGTGAGGTCAACCCGGTCAACTTCGAGCTGCGCCGCTTCCAGGAGACGTTCCCGCGCAACGTCAGCCTGCTCGTCACCGACCGCCACGGCGGGTTGATGGCCTCGACCGAGCGGTCCGAGGACTACGTGAAGAGTGACGAGGGCTGGTGGCGCAGAGCCTGGGCGGGCGGCGGCGGCGGCGTCTACCTCTCGGACCCGGAGATCGACGCCACGACCGGCACGTTCGTGGTGTCCATCGGGGTTCCCATCAACAGCCTGGAAGGCCAGGCGGTGGGAGTGCTGTCCGCTCGCGCGGACGTCCGGGAG
This sequence comes from Acidobacteriota bacterium, assembly GCA_050050355.1. Taxonomy (GTDB): domain Bacteria; phylum Acidobacteriota; class Thermoanaerobaculia; order Multivoradales; family DATKCC01; genus JASFUJ01. The sequence continues at coordinate 5,989 of JASFUJ010000026.1, read as the reverse complement.
CTGCTGGACATCCTGAGCGACCTGGATCTGGGGGAGACCACGAAGGTGCTGATCGTGGGCGGCGACCGGATCCTCTTCGACCCGGTCGACGCCGCCCGGTTCGGGTCTCCGGCCCCCCAGTGGCTGGCGGCTTCCGGCGTCCTGGACCAGCCCACCGCGACGTGGGCTCGCGCCACGGACGAGACCGGCACCCCCCTGCTCGTCGCCGCCGCCACTCCGACCCGTACGAGCGGGTTCTCGGCGATCAGCGAGCTGGGCTGGAACACCGTCGCCACGCTGTCCGAGGGCGAGGCGCTGGCGCCGGTGATCACGGCCACGCGGCTGCAGATCGTCGTCGCCGTGATCGCCGCGCTGATCGCCGTCGCGGGCGGCTTCCTCCTCACCCGGCTGCTCACCCGTCAGGTCGACCTGATCTCCGACGTCGTGGCCAAGATCGGTCTCGGCGACTTCACCACCCGGGCCGAGGTGGTCACCAGGGACGAGATGGGTCGGATGGCCCAGAGCCTCAACGCCATGCTCGACCAGACCCTGTCGCTGATTCAGACCGCGGACGAGCGGGACCGGATCCAGCAGAGCGTCATGAAGCTGCTGGACGAGATCAGCGGCGTCGCCCAGGGCGACCTGACCCGCGAGGCGGAGGTCACCCCCGAGATCACGGGGGCCATCGCCGACTCCTTCAACTACATGATCGTCGAGCTGCGCAACATCATCCTCCAGGTCCAGGGAGCCGCGCAGAACGTGGGCTCTTCGGCGTCACAGATCCAGGACATGATGTCCCAGCTCGCCGACGGCAGCGAGGTCCAGTCGGAGCAGATCGTCGACACCTCGAGCGCCATCGAGGAGATGGCCCTGTCGATTCAGCAGGTCGCCGAGAACGCGAAGATCTCGGCCGAGGTCGCCGAGCGGTCCCTGGCGGCGGCCCAGGCGGGCGCCGACTCGGTGCGCAACACCATCACCAGCATGAGCAGCATCCGCGAACGGGTGCAGGAGACGGCCAAGCGGATCAAGCGCCTGGGGGAGAGCACCCAGGAGATCGGCGAGATCGTCCAGCTCATCGACGACATCGCCGACCGCACCAGCATCCTGGCTCTGAACGCGTCGATCCAGGCGGCGACCGCCGGCGAGGCGGGAAAGGGCTTCGCCGTCGTCGCCGAGGAGGTCGAACGCCTCGCCGAACGCGCCTCGGACGCCACCAAGCGCATCGGCGTCCTGGTCCAGACCATTCAGGGTGAGACCAACGAGGCCATGACCGCCATGGGCGTGACCACCGAGGAGGTGGTGGGCGGCTCGGAGCGGGCCAATCAGGCCGGGCAATCCCTGGAGGAGATCGAGAAGGTGTCCGCCGACCTGGCCGAGCTCATTCAGACCATCTCCTCCGCGGCCAACCAGCAGGCGCGCGGCTCGGAGTCGCTGGCCAGCTCCATGAGCTCGATCTCCGAGGTGACCCAGCAGGCCGCGGCCGGCACCAAGCAGGCGGCCGTCTCGATGAGCTCGCTCTCGGAGCTGGCCGGAGAGCTCCGCGAGTCCATGGCTCGCTTCCGCATCGCAACCGAACCGGTCTGAGCCGAGCGACGGCTCCGATCATCGAACTTCCAAGGAGGGCCGAGGGATGAAACGTGCGAATCAGCTCATTCTGACGTGGTCGACGGCGGTGATCGTCTGCGCGCTCTGGAGCTCGCCGGCCGCCGCCATGACGGTGTACGAGGAGGGGGACCGGAGCGTGCAGGTCGGCGCCGGCATCCAGGTCCAGTATCACCTGGTGGAACCGGAGGAGGGCGAGGAGACCGACGAGGTGATCTTCCGTCGTCTCCGGCCCGATCTTCGGGCCCGCCTCGGCGAGCGCTGGGACGGGAGGGTGCAGCTCGAGCTCGGCAAGGCCTCGGGAGACAACGAGGTCAAGGTCATGGACGCCTGGATGCGCTACAAGCGCGGCGGGCTCAGCGTGACGGTGGGCAGCAAGAAGCCGCCGTTCTCCCGGGAGTTTCTGACCTCGTCCTACCAGCAGCAACTGGTCGAGCGCACCTTCGTCGGAGATCCCAACTACGGCACGCCGGACCGTGCGATCGGAATCCGGCTCGACGGCAAGACGTCCGGCAAGCGGGTGGCGTGGGCCGCGATGGTCGCCTCGGCGGGCATCGATCCGGACGCCGGGAAGGTCGACTTCGAGAACCCGGCCAACACCGAGGGCGACTTCAACCAGGGCTGGCTCGGCGCGGCGCGGCTGGATCTCCATCCGCTCGGGGAGGTGGCGTACTCCCAGGGCGACCTCGAGCGGGGGCCGTTCCGGTTCTCCCTGAGCCTGGCCGGCTTCGCGTGGTCGAACGACGACGACAACAACACCTACACCGACGCCGCCGGAAGGACGACGAGCAGCGGCAAGATGGACGTGGACACGGCGGACGGAGTCGAGCTCTCCGGCGCGGTCCGGGGCGGAGGGTTCTCCCTGGACGTCGAGTACCAGCTCATCCGTGCGGACTCGATCGACTCCGGCTTCAGCGGCGGGCTCTTCGCCGGCGGCACGGCGGAGCTGGACAAGCTGGCGGTGGAAGGAGGCTTCATGGTGATGCCCGGCCGCATGGAGGTCGTGGGTGGGTATCAGAGCATCGACGCCGACACCTATCAGGACGCCTGGAGCAGGAGCGCCGTCGGCCTGAACTGGTTCTGGAACCAGCACAGGACAAAGCTTCAGCTCACGTACCGGCGTGGAGAGAACCTGAAAGGTGTCTCGGGCAATGATGCAGACGAAGCATTCCTCCAGCTCCAGCTCGTCTTCTGATCGGACCCGGCGGCGCGACGCCGCCGGGCGACCCTCCGAGGATGCGGCCGTCTCGGAGGACCGGGACCCGGAGAGGGCCCCGGGGGGCGACGAAGGCGAGACGGCATCGGCCGAGAGCCGGCCGGCCTCGCTCCAGCGACCGCCGGTGCTCGTGATCGACGAGTCCCGGGAGCGCGGGCAGTCCATGTGCCGGCTGTTGCGGGCCGAGGGCCATCAGGTCGCCTGGTCCGGATCCTATGCCCGGACCCCCGACGGCCTCGCGGACCGAAGTGGGGACTGGCGCGGCTACGCCACCCTGGTGGTCGGCCTCCCGGAGGACGACGGCGCGGCGGCCGACGACCTTATCGCCGCGCTCGAGGCGCCACGGTTCCGGCACTGCGGGCTGGTCCTGGTCCTCGGTCACGGCTCGGCCCCCCTCCGGGAGTGGACGGCGGAGCGCCCGCGGAGCGCCCTGGTTCTGGAACAGGACCTGGACGCGACTCTGGCCGCCACCGTCGAGCGGGTGCTGCGCCCTCCCCTCCTGACGGTTCCGAAGGCGTCCCGGTACGGCCAGGGCGAGCCGATCCGGGTCCTGTTCGTCGACGACTCGAAGACGGTGCGGGAGAGCTACGGCCGCTCGCTGCGGGGCGCCGGGTACGAGGTGGAGACCGCCGGGGACTGCGGGGAAGGGTTTGACAAGGCGTCTCAGGGCAACTTCGACCTCGCCGTGATCGACTACTTCATGCCCGGCGCCACCGGGGACGTGCTCTGCCGAAGGCTCGCCCGCGACCCCCGGACGGCGTCGATCTGCACCGTGGTCATCACCTCCGCCTACCTCGACCAGGTGATCCACGATTCGATCGCCGCCGGAGCCCTCGACTGCGTGTTCAAGAACGAGGCGGAGGCGCTCTTCCTCACCCGGATCGCATCGGTCGGCCGGGCGATCCAGGCGCAGCGTGCGGAGCGCTCCAGGCGCCGGCACCTGGGGGCGATCCTCGAATCGGTGGGCGACGGCGTCTTCGGGGTCGACCGCAACGGCCGGATCTCGTTCATCAACCGCCTGGCGAAGAACCTCCTGGGCTACGACGACGACGATTCCCTGCTGGGCGGGCATCCGCATTCCCTGTTCCACTACGCGCACGAGGACGGGACCGAGATCCCGCTCGAGCAGTGCCTGCTGGAGCGCGCATACCTCTCGGGCGAGGAGCTCCGCGGCTGGGAAGCCACCTTCTGGCACCGCTCGGGCCAGCAGATCCCGGTGGAGTGCACGGTGTTTCCGTTGACGGTCGCCGGATGCCGGGAGGGGTCGGTCGTCGCGTTCCGGGACATCTCCGAGCGGCGCCAGCTCTACAGGCGGCTGTGGTGGCTCGCGACCCACGACCCCCTCACCGGCCTGAGGAACCGACGCTTCTTCGAGGAGCAGCTCCTCCGGGAGATCCAACGGGTCCGGGAGACCGGCCAGGAGAGCGCGCTCCTGGTCCTCGATCTCGACCACTTCCGATACATCAACGAAACGGCGGGGCCCGCGGTCGGCGACCAGGTGCTGGTCGACGTCGCGCGCGAGCTGAAGCAGCGCGTCGGCGAGTCCGACCTGCTGGCCAGGCTCGGGGGGGACGAGTTCGCGGCCATCATCCAGGACGTGGACGGCACCGCTGCCTGCCGCACGGCGGAGACCCTGCGCCAGGCGCTCCGGGAGTGCACCTTCGACTACGAGGGGGAGAGCCACATGGCGTACGCCAGCATCGGGGTCGAGATGATCGGGCCCGGGACCCTCTCCACCGGCGATGCGCTGGCGAACGCCGACATCGCGTGCAATCTCGCCAAGGAGCGGGGCCGCAACCGCATCCAGGCCTACGACCCGAAGGCCGAGGACAGGAATCTCCTGCAATCGGAGCTCGGCTGGTTGTCGCGCCTCCGGAACGCGCTGCGGCAGTCCCGGTTCAAGCTCCACTTCCAGCCGATCGTCGCGCTGGCGGACGTCGACGCGGACGACCTCCCGAACGAGACGGGCTCGCTATGGAAGGAGATCTCGATGCGGGAAGGGCTGCAGGAGCGCTACGAGGTGCTGCTGAGGCTGGAAGAGCCCTCCGGCGCCGCGATCCTGCCGGGAAGGTTCCTGAGCACGGCGCAACGGTTCAACCTGATGCTCGAGATCGATCTCTGGGTGATCAGCCACGCCCTCGAGACCCTGGCGCGCGTCGTCCGCCAGGGCCGCGACGTGACCCTGTTCATCAACCTGGCGGCTCAGACGCTCCACGCCGAGAGCCTGTTCCCCTTCATCACGGTCAAGCTGCGGGAGCTCGGGCTGGATCCCGGGCTCGTGATCTTCGAGGTGACCGAGACGGACGCGATCCAGAACCTGGAGCACGCCAGGGCGCTGGCCGAGGAGCTGCGGTGCATCGGGTGCAGGCTGGCGCTGGACGACTTCGGATCCGGGTTCAGCTCGTTCCAGCACCTGAAGCACCTGCCGGTGGACCTGCTCAAGATCGACGGACTGTTCATCCGGGGCATGGAGACCGACAGCGCCGATCTCGCGATGGTCGATTCGATGGACCAGATCGCCCACTCCCTGGGCTGTCGGACGGTGGCCGAGCACGTCGAGAGCGCCGCGGTCGTCAAGGTGCTCAAGACCTGCGGCGTGGACTTCATCCAGGGTAACTACATCTCACCCCCGCTCGCGAGCCTGGATCGCCCGACGAGCCGGTAGCGGCGGGGCGAGCCTCATTCGGCCCCGCCGTACTCCGTCTCCGGGAAGCTCCGCACCCAGTCCGGAACCTCCGGCTCGCCCCGGAAGATCTCCGGGTCCCGTCCCTCGGCGATGGCCCACCGGTGGAGCCAGGTGATGCCCCCCGGCCCGGTGTAGCTCCCCTCGGAGCCGAGAGCCGGCCGCGCGTAGGCCGGGTGCTCGAGGGCCTCCTCCAGGGTGATCCACTCGTACCCGCGCTCCTCGAGCTCCGTCAGCAGCCGGTCGAGCCGGTCCGCGTTGAGGGCGTAGGCGTGGATCAGCAGGCTCTGGGGGACGAGCTCGCCGACGATCTCCCGGGACTGGCCCTCGTAGTACTCCACCACGTCCAGCATGTAGCGCACGTAGTCCTCCCCCAGGCGCTCCATGGCGGCCTCGTCGCTCTCTCTCGAAGGGGGGTTCCAGACGTCCGCGTAGGCGCCGGCGTAGATCCACTCGCCGTTGTCGACGGTCACCGGGGCGACCCGGTAGCCGTGGTCGTCCAGGAACCG
>JASFUJ010000025.1:0-12215 GCA_050050355.1 Acidobacteriota bacterium | reverse complement strand
CCCCACCGTCAACTCCTAACCATGTCCCTCCTCCCCCGCATCCGCCTCGGCCATTCGCTCCTCGACCCACTCTCGAACCTCCCCGGGCAGCTCCTCCCCCGTGACCCTCCGCCAAGCCCCCTCAAGGGCTTCCAGTCCGAGCTCGGCGCTGAGCCGGACCAACTGCACCGGGCCCGGGCCGGTGAACGGATGTGGGAAGCCGGGGAAGAGAGTGACACCGCGAACGGTCCACTCCAACGCAGCATCTCGGAGCCCGCGCGTCTCGGCCAGGTAGCCGAGCAGACCGTAAGTGAACGCCATGCCCCGACGGTCACCCAGAGACTCCTCGAGCTCCAGAGATCGGCGATACCAACTCTCCGCGGTCGAGAAATCCCCACGATCCTGAGCGACCATCCCAAGCTGATGGTAGGAGGTGGCCATTCCCGAGAGATCACCCACAGAGTCCAGGATCTCCAGTGACCGACGGTACCAGTCCTCCGCCATCGGCAGGTCTCCCCGGTGGTGGGCCACCAATCCGAGTTGATGGTAGGCGGCGGCCATCCCCGGACGGTCACCCAGAGATTCGAAGAGCTCCAGTGACCGACGGCACCAGGTCTCCGCCGAGGTCGAGTCCCCCCTCTCCTGCGCCACCATTGCGAGCTGGTGAGAAGACCTCGCCATCCCCGAACGGTCCCCGAGAGATTCGAAGAGCTCGAGCGACCGACGGTACCACTCCTCCGCAGAGGCCAGATCTGCCCGCAACTGGGCCAACACGCCGAGTTGATGATCAAGGCGCGCGATCCCATGCCGGTCGCCGAGAGACGAGCGGAGGTCCAACGACTGCCGGTACCACCGTTCCGCGGATCCGAGGTCTCCACGCTCCTGTGCGAGAAAACCGAGACGGTGGTACGAGTGTGCCTTCGCAGGCCCGTCCTCCGCGGCATCCAAGATCTCGATCGCCCTTCTCATCCACTCGTCCGCCTCGTCCAGAAGCCCTCGTCTCTCCAAGATTCGGCTCAGCTCGGAGTAGCTCGCAGCCAACCTCTTGGAATTACCGAGCTCCTCGAAGGCCGCGATCGCCTGTCGGTGAGCCCCCTCCGCCTCCGTCAGACGCCCGAAGAAGAGGAGGTGGCGGCCAAGCTCTTGAAGCCAGAGTGCGTGCGACTGCCGCGCAACGGGGTCAAGGCTTTTCCGGGTCGACTCCAGGCGGGATCGCAGTTCCTCGATCCGCGCCTCCCGTGCGGCGGATGGCATCTGGGCGGCTCCCTCTCCCTGCCAGAGTGCGGAATCCATCGCCTCCAACCCCACCAACCGCTCCCCCGCAAAGTGCACCGTGTCACTCCGCCAGTCGAGGAAATCCGCCGCTTCCCGCCCGAGAATCTCCAGGAGAAACTCCGGCACCCACAGGATCACCGGCCGCGGCAGACGCTCCGGCCACTCGGCGCGCTCCAGGTTCAACGCCAGGAGCGCCGGCCGGCCGGCTTCGGCATCGGGGATCGCCAGCTCCAGGCCGACCACGTGCAGCGGACCCCGGTTCCCGTCGGTGGCTCGCTCCACGACCGCACCGAGCGGGTCGGCAACTCCCTGCTCGAGCTCGACGGTCTCCATCTCTTCTCCGGGGATCGAGTCCCGAAGGAGCTCGATCAGGCGGGTGCGGCTCGCGGGCCGGTTGCAGACGGCGACGAAGAGGGCGAACTCACCCTCGGACCGCAGGATCCCCCTCCGGAGCGCCCGCAGCCCGTCGACGGCGGAGGGCGTCGCGAGCAGGGGGTCCGTCACGGCATCACGTCTCCCGGAACTTGGGGATCGTCCGGAGGACAGGGTTCACCTCGTACCAGGGCTCTCCGTTCATGTATTCGAAGACGTGGAGCAGGAGGAGCATCTCCTGGTGGTTCTCGTCCTTCGGGAGGTCGTCCTGGGGCTCGTCGAAGTTGCGGAGCAGTGGCCAGAACGCGTCCGGCACCTCGCGGAGAAGGCTGTTGGCGTAGTTCCGGATCGCCTTGTCGACGGCCTGGCCGGTGATCGGCAGGGCATCGACCTCGTTGGCCGCGGCGCGCAGAAACATCATCAGGTGCCGCGGATGGCCGCCGGTCATCCGGCACAGATGCCGGCAGGTCTCCTCCTCGTCGAAGACCTCCGAGAAGTCGACCTCGGCGTGGCGGCAGCGGGCTTCCAGGATCTCCCGGAGCTTCGCCATGCCGGGAGTGTCCATCGTGGGCTCCGAGTCGCCCTTCTCGTGGAGCCGGATCATCGGCACCGGAATCTGATGGCCGCCGAAGGTCTGCTCGATCTGGGTGAACCGGGGCGAGTAGATGAGAGAGATGGGCACCGTGTCGTTCAGGTCCAGCGACTGGCTCACGTCCGAGAAGATCACCAGGAACGGCCGCTGCCCGGACTCGTCCGGCTGTTCGAGGAAGCGCTTCAGCCGGTAGAGCTCGCTGGTCTTCCCCACGCCCCGATGCCCGGAGAAGACCTTCACCTCCGGATTGACCGGGTCCGCTCGCCGGAGTGCCCGGGCATAGAGCTGCGCCAGGTTCTCCCCGCGCACCTCGTCGCAGTTGACGTAGCGGAGATCGTCCGGCTGCAGCGCCTCGTTGGGAGCGCAGGAGCGGAACAGTCGGGTGATCGGGTCGTCGGCCATGGGAGAACCCCTCGTCGGCGGCGGGGATGCCATCGATTGTACGACAGAGGGGGGCTCGTCCTCTCCGGCACCCGAGTCACCGTTCCCCGCCTGCGACGGGTTTCCCGTACGGAGGATGCCCCGTCATACGCAAAATGTACATCTCACAACCCCAGAAGCACATTTCATCGGAACGAGGAGGGCTCCGTCGCGAGCCGAGGGTGAGTCCCACCCGGCATCGACGGACAGGCCGGCTGAAGCCCGGCCGCTTCAGGGGGACGGGGGGTCGGGAAGAGGGTGAAGGGGGTGGTCCGAGGAGCGGTGCGGAGGGCCGCGCCTTGACGCACCCCCGTGTTCCCGAGTACCGTCAATTCGAGAATCGAAACCTCGAGACTGCGAGCGGGAATTCGAGATCATGCCGGTCACCAATCGGCCGCGCTACCGCCGTGCGCCTTCGGGCGGTGGGGCCATGCGGCCGGGCGGGTCCGGACAGCCACGAGAGGGGCTCATGACGCACGACGACCAGCTCTCCGCCCTGGGCGATCTCCTCGAAACGGTGTACCACGAGCCGGCCACGGAGACGGTGCCGGTTAAGCCTCCCCCACCGACCCGGGTGGAGGTGCGGAGCGAGGTCCTCGACGCGGCCACCGGCGACCCGATCGAGCACAAGATCCCCGTCACCCTCGGCGCCGAGGACTATCCCGAGAAGACGGTCGAGGTCCGGCACTACAAGCGGGTCGAGCGCACCTTGACCGAGCAGGTCGACCGCGGGCCGAAGCCCTACTTCAAGATCGTCTGGTCCGCGGCCGGCGCCCTGGCGGGGATCATCCTGCTCGAAACCCTGCTGCTGGCGCCGGGGTCGATCGGAGGGTACGTCGGAGCCGGGTTCGTCGCTCTCCTCGGCTACCTGGCGGGCTCGTACCTGCGGGAGACCCACCGGGAGACCGCCACCGAGGAGTGGATCGTCCGGGAGTGGGAGCCGCAGACGGCCGAGGTGGGCGTTCCGGTGCCGGAGCGCTACGCTCCGAAGACCGAGGAGCGGGTGGTGCCGAACCCCGAGCGGGTCGTCTCCCTGGGGACGATCTCCCTCGATCTGCGCGCCATCGAGACCGCCGAGGGCTCACTGGTGGTCGGTCCCGAGGGTCTCGGCGACCCCCGGACCCTGGACCACCCGGTCCTGGAGGACGCCGACGACCTGGAGCTGCTGCGGGACCGCCTCGAGGCGCTCACCGAGGAGCTGCCCATCGTCCTTTCGAGCGCCCGGGGGGACGTGACCACCGACGACCCGGAGACCACCTTCCGCCACGGGGTGCCCCTGCGGGGCGAGGAGGTCGAGCTCCACGACCTGCTCACCGAGATCGAGCGGATGTTCCGGTCCGGCCGCCGGGAGCGTCTGGATCTCTCGGTGCTCCCGGCGGGGGACCCGCTGCTCGACCTCCTGGAGCCCGCCGAGGGCGACGCCGCCCACGGCGACGGGGAGTCCGACGACGCGCTGCGCTCCCTGGTCGAGAGCCCCATGGTCGGGAGCCTGGAGTCGCTCACGGACGACCTGCTGGAGACCTGGAGCCGCAACACCCTGGTGCTCGCCCTGGTCCGGAGCGCGTCCCTGAACGACCTGATCTCGCCGGCGATCAACGGGTTCGGCTACGTCTCCCACTACTCGTCGTTCAACTTCTACTGCCCCCACTGCACCGCCTCGGCGGTCCAGCGGCTGGCCGGGCGGGACTACGCGATCACCGCCGACGCGGACGACGAGCCGATCTACTTCTCCCCCGACAGCCGGTGCCTCTACGACCCCGGGCGGCGGGACTGGCTCTGCCGGGGCTGCGACCGCACCGTGGAGCACCCGATCCCGATCCACAAGCTGCTCGACGACGTCCTCTTCCCCGCCTACGACCGCCTGATCGACGAGCACCGGGAGGAGCGCCTGGCCCTCGACAACCGATCCACGGACGACATCACCGAGTACCGGAACCGCTGGAGCCAGGAGACGGAGCGGATCGAGGCCCGGTTCCAGGGCGAGACCACCGAGTCCCGGAGCTCCATGGAGGAGATCGAGGCGGAGATCGAGGGTGATCTCCGGGCCATCGACGGCCTCCGGGAGGTCATGAGCCAGTACAAGCTCCAGCAGACCGAGGCCCTCGAGGAGATCACCGCCCGGTGCCGGCGGACCCACGACGAGGTGGCCGAGAGAGTCCGGGAGCTGGTCTCCGCGGCGGACGAACGGTTCCAGGGCCGGATGGCCGAGTACCGGCGCGAGATGGACGCGCTGGCGGTCTCGAAACGCCGCGAGACGCTGGTGCGGGACGCCATCCAGGTGGAGATCGCCCGAAACTCCCAACGGATCGCCGCGGCGAGCGAGACGACCGCCGAGAACACCGGAGCGATCCGGGAGTCCTCGCGGCAGGCGGTCGAGCACCTGGGAAACATCGACGCCAGCACGGCCAAGAGCGCGGCCCACCTGGAGGGGATCGAGCAGCACACTTCCAAGAGCGCGGCTCACCTGGAGGGGATCGAAGAGAGTAGCGCCAGGACCGCCGCCCACACGGAGAGCATCGAGAAATCGAGCGCCCAGGCCGTGGACAAGCTGGGCGGGCTCGCCGAGGGGGTCAAGGAGGGCAACGCCATCGCCGCGGCCCGGGCCGAGAGCGCGGGCCAGAACGTCCACCGGTACTCCTGGTTCCGGGTGGACAAGCGCCTCGAGGAGGGCCTGGCCGACACGGTCTCCACCCTCACCGGCAGCAGCGACATCGCCAAGCACCGCCGCCGCTCCGAGTACCTCGACAACTGAGAGGACGCGCCATGACCGACGACCCGACCCAGCTCTCCCGCGCCCTCGGCGGCGTCACCGACCAGATCTCGCGGCTCGAGACCCGAGTCCGGGGGGACCTGAGCTCGATCTCGAAGGACTCGAGCGTCGCCCGGGAGCACTCCGTCCGGGCGGACCAGGGGATCAAGGCGCTGGAGACCTCCTTCGAGCAGCTCTACGGCATCCTCCACGCACAGTTCACCACCGTCATCGAACGCCTGGAGCACCTGCAGAAGCTGCCGGACCTGTTCGAGGGCCTGGAGCAGACCATCCACCGGGAGTTCGAGACCAGCTTCCTCCACCAGTTCGAGGGACAGATCCTCGGCCACCAGGGGCGGGTCCTGGGCAACCGCAGCCGCATCGAGGCCTACGAGCGGCTGGTGGAGCGCAAGCGCGAGCAGCTCGGCCGGGAGCTCGGCCGGGTCCGGGAGCGCTACGGCGAGCTGCTGCGCACGGTGGCGACCCACAACGAAACACGCCGGCGCTCCCTGGACAGCCACGCCTACGAGCTGATCGAGCGGGTCTACCCAGCCGAGATCCAGGAGCGGTTCAGCCACGTCTCGCTGCCCGCCTACGAGTACCTGGCCGCCCACGCCAGCGAGTCGGCGCTGGTCCGCAACCAGGTGTTCGTGGCGGCCGTGAAGTCGCTGCGCGAGGCGGTGAGCCGGTTCCTCGACCAGTACCGGACGGCGAAGGCGGAGCTCCGGAGCTGGCTGGCCGAGGACCTGGAGCCGGGCCGCTACACGCTCGGCCTGACCGTGGCCGAGATCGAGGACCGGACCACCGGCGAGCGGCGGTTCGAGATCCGGGACCGCTCCGGCCGGCGGCTGCCCGAGGAGGCCGAGGAGCGGGTGGCCGTCTTCCTCCGGGGCTCGGCCGACCGGTTCCGGGGCGACCGTCTCTCCGGGACCGAACGGAGCGAGCTGGCCGAGCTCCTCGAAGCCCGCGGCGTGCCGCGGGAGGAGCTCGACCGCTTCCGGTCCGACCCGATCCTCTCCCTGGGCACGCAGTGAGGCTCCTCCCGACGCGGACGACCGACCGAGGCACGCCATGACCGACGACTCGATCCAGGACAGCACGCGCTACGTCATCTCCGGCCACCACAAGGGGGCGGTTCTGCCGGGGGTGCGCTCCGAGATGCGGCGGGACGTCTTCCTGCGCCCCGGCGCGGAGGTCCACGGCGGCCTGTTCGCCCGCGACCTGACGGTCTCCGGCGCCCCGGTGACCGTCGCGGGGTCCGTCTACGCCCGGGGCTCGGTGACCCTCGGCGCCGAGGACGACGACGCCGTGGAGGGCGAGGCCGTCACCTTCGAGGGGGTGGTCGCCGCCTCCCACTCCCTGGTGGCCGGCGACGACCGCACCTCCGAGCTCCGCTTCCTCGGCGACCTGTTCAGCGACCGGATCAAGCTCCAGGACGCCACCGTCCGGGGCAACGTCTACGCGAAGAACGCCATCCTCGAGAACTGCGTGGTCCTCGGGGGCGTCTTCTGCTCCGGCACGTTGACGCTCGAGAACTGCCTGGTCAGCACCTTCCGGGCCGCCCGGGCGGAGCTGGCGTCGGAGGTCCTGCTGCTCCTCCCGTTCGCCCTCTCGGTCGAGCCGCTGGAGCTCGACTTCCCGGTGAAGATCCTCTCCTTCGGCAGCCTGGAGAAGCTCGTCAAGGGCCGCGCCAAGACCTGGCGGGACTCGGTGGTGTTCGCCGACGGCACCGACGTCATCCGGGTCAGCGACCCCGCGGCACCCACGGCGGGCGAAGGGGACGGACCCGGCGACCTGCACGTGCTCTCCCTCGGCTCGCGCATCCTCGATCTCGACGGGGCGAAGGAGAAGATCGAGGAGAACCGGAGGATCCTGGAGATGATCTCCCTCGGCGACCATCTCGCGCCGAGCGCCAAGGAGGAGTTCGAGGGCGGCGAGCTCCAGAAGATCGAGACCGCACTGCGGGGCCTCCTCTCCCGTGCCCCGAAGAAGGAGAAGATCCCCAAGGTCCCCTTCAGCGTCTTCGAGACCCGGGACGCGGTCCGGAACGCCCTGGGGAACGACGAGCCGGCGTAGGGCGGCTCGCTGCGCTCGCCTCCGGCCGGCTGAAGCCGGCCGCTTCAGGTGGTTCATCTCGGCCGGGGCGGAGCCCGGCCGCTTCACGGCGGGGGCGGGAAGGGGGGCGGACGGCGCCGCGCGCCGCGGTGATACGCTTCGCCCGCCGTCCGAGCACCGCCCACGAACCATCCAGGAAGGACCCTCCGATGACGACCGATCTGCGATTCACTCCGGCTCTGCTCGCGCTCCTCCTGCTGCTCGCCCCCGGCGGGGTCCCGGGATCGACGCCGGCACTGGCAGCCCCGGCCGGCGGCCATCACCACCCGGACGCCCTCGCACCCGAGCTTCACGGCGGACCCGGCGTGCCTCCGGCCACGCCGCAGGACCAGGGGGAGTCCGAGGGCATGACCGAGAACGGGACCGAAGGCGACGGCGCGGAAGAGTCGGACGCCTGGAACGTCGACGAGCCCCACGGCCCCACCTCGACGGTCGAGATCGACACCACCTCCGGCACCTGGATGAGCCTGGACGTCTCCCCGGACGGCACCGAGATCGTCTTCGACCTGCTGGGCGACCTCTACACCGTCCCGATCGACGGCGGCGACGCCACCCCCCTCACCCACGGCCTCGCCTGGGACATGCAGCCGACCTACAGCCCCGACGGCTCGAAGATCGCCTTCACCTCCGACCGCGGCGGCGGCGACAACCTGTGGATCCTGAGCCCGAGCGACGGCGGGGACGACGCCGGGCCCCACCAGGTCACCGACGAGAGCTTCCGGCTGCTCAACAGCCCGGCCTGGACCCCGGACGGCGAGTTCCTGGTCGGCCGCAAGCACTACACCGGCACCCGCTCCCTGGGCGCCGGCGAGATCTGGCTCTACCACCGGAGCGGCGGTTCCGGCCTGCAACTGACCGAACGGCCCAACGAGCAGAAGGACGTGGGCGAGCCCGCCGTCTCCCCCGACGGCCGGTTCGTCTACTACAGCCGGGACACCACCCCCGGCCCCATCTTCGAGTACAACAAGGACCCCAACGCCGGCATCTACTCGATCTTCCGCCTCGACCGGGAGACCGGCGAGACCGAGCGGCTGATCTCCGGCCCCGGCGGCGCGATCCGCCCCACCCCGTCGCCGGACGGCGAGAGCCTGGCCTTCGTCCGCCGGGTGCGCGAGAAGACCGTGCTCTGGGTCCGGGACCTGGCCTCCGGCGCCGAGCGCCCCCTGTTCGACGGCCTCGACCGGGACATGCAGGAGACCTGGGCGATCCACGGCGTCTACCCGGCCATGGCCTGGACCCCGGACTCCGAGTCGATCGTGCTCTGGGCCGGCGGCGGCATCCACCGGGTGGACGCGGCGACCGGCGAGGCCACCGAGATCCCGTTCCGGGTGCGGGCCACCAAGACCCTGGTGGAGCCGGTCCGCTTCCCGGTCGACGTGGCTCCGGAGCGCTTCGACGTCAAGATGATCCGCTGGGCCCGCGTCGCCCCGGCCGGCGACCGGGTCGCCTTCCAGGCCCTGGGACGGATCTGGATCAAGGACCTGCCGGACGGCGAGCCCCGGCCGCTCACCGCCCAGGACGACCACTTCGAGCTCTACCCGTCCTGGTCCCGGGACGGCGAGCGCCTGGTCTACGTGACCTGGGACGACCGGGAGCTGGGCTCCGTGCGGGTGGCGTCCATCACCGGTGGAACCAGTGGAACCGCTGGGGCTGGCAAGAGCGCACGCACCCTCACCACCGAGCCGGGCCACTACGTGGAGCCCGCCTTCGGCCCGGACGGTGAGACCGTGGTCTACCGTAAGATCGACGGCGGCTGGCTGCGCTCCCCCCTGTACTCCAACGAGCCGGGGATCTACCGGGTCGATCTCGGGACCTCCGGCGCGCCGGAACGGATCGTCGACCGGGGCGCGGACCCGCACTTCGGCGCTCCGTCCGAAGAGGGCGCGGAGCGGGTCTACCTGACCCGGCGCTCCAACGGCACGACCGAGCTGTTCTCGGTGGCGCTCGACGGCTCCGACGAACGGGTCCACGCCACCAGCGGGAACGCCGTCTTCTTCCGGGTCTCCCCCGACGGCCGGTGGCTCGGCTGGCAGGAGCGCTTCGACGCCCACGTGACCCCCTTCCCCGCCACCGGCAAGCCGGTCGCCGTCGGCCCCGGCGACGGTGCCCTGCCGGTCACCACCGTGTCCCGGGACGCCGGCAACTGGCTCCACTGGAGCGGCGCGTCGGACGCGCTCCACTGGACCACCGGGCCGGAGCTCTTCACCCGCCGGTTGCCGGAGGCCTTCGCCTTCCTGGACGGCGCCCCCGAGGAGCTGCCCGAGCCGCCGTCCGAGGGGATCGACCTCGGCTTCAGCGCCCCGACCGCCGCGCCCTCCGGCGTGACCGCCCTGGTGGGCGGACGGATCATCACCATGCGGGGCGACGAGGTGATCGAGGACGGGGCGATCGTCATCGAGGGGGACCGGATCCGCGCCGCCGGCCCCCGGGACGAGGTGCGGATCCCGGGCGGCGCCCGGGTGATCGACACGTCCGGCAAGACCCTCATGCCCGGCCTGGTCGACGTCCACTGGCACGGTGGCCACGGCAACGACGGGATCATCCCCCAGCAGAACTGGAACTACTACGCCACCCTCGCCTTCGGGGTCACGACGGTGCACGATCCGTCGGCGGGCACGGCCACCGTGTTCAGCTCCGCCGAGATGGCCCGGGCCGGCCTGATCACCGCCCCGCGGGTCTTCTCCACCGGCACCATCCTGTACGGCGCCGAGACCCCGTTCCGGGCGGTGATCGAGGACCTGGAGGACGCCCGCTCCCACCTGCGCCGGATGAAGGCGGCCGGGGCGATCAGCGTCAAGAGCTACAACCAGCCCCGGCGCGACCAGCGCCAGCAGGTGCTCCAGGCGGCCCGGGAGCTGGGGATGATGGTGGTGCCGGAGGGCGGATCGCTCTTCCAGCACAACATGACCATGGTGGTCGACGGCCACACCGGCATCGAGCACTCGATCCCGGTGGCGTCGGTCTACGACGACGTGCGCCAGCTCTGGGCGGCGGCCTCCGGCGTGGGCTACACCCCGACCCTGGTGGTCGGCTACGGCGGCCTGTGGGGCGAGAACTACTGGTACGCGAAGACCAAGGTCTGGGAGGACGAGCGGCTGCTGTCGTTCGTGCCCCGGGAGGTGATCGACGCCCGCTCCCGCCGCCGGGTCACCGCGCCGGACGGGGAATGGAACCACTTCGAGAACGCCCGCGTGGCCGCCGAGCTCCACGACGAGGGGGTGCCGGTGCTGCTGGGCGCCCACGGCCAGCGGGAGGGCCTGGGGGCCCACTGGGAGCTCTGGATGCTCGGCCAGGGGGGCATGAGCGCGCACGACGCCCTGCGCGCCGCGACCCTCGACGGCGCCTGGTATCTGGGCATGGACGGCGACCTCGGGTCGATCGAGCCGGGGAAGCTGGCGGACGTGCTGGTGCTTTCCGAGAACCCCCTCGACGACCTGCGGGCCTCCCGCACGGTGGAGACCGTGGTCCTCGGCGGCCGGGTGTACGACGCCGCCACCCTGGACCAGGTGGCGCCGGAGGAGCGCCCCCGGGAGCCGTTCTTCTGGGAGCGCGGCGACGACGGCCGCCTGCTGGTGAACCCGGCCGGTGGCGGGGGCGAGTGAGGCGAATGGACCCTGGGGGATGGAGGCCGCCCCGGGGGGACGAGCCCCCCGGTCGCACGGTCGGTGCCCACCGCGGGCCGCCCCGGGGGGACAAGCCCCCCGGCTACACTGGGGTGTGTAGGGCCGGGGCTTGTCCCCGGCCACCCTGGCCGATCGCCGGGGCTTGTCCCCGGCCACCCCGGCCACGCCGCGCTCCCCTCGAGGGGAAGATCCGAAACCCTTGATCGAGCTCCGAAACCTGACCAAGACCTACCGCGAGGGCCGCACCGAACGGTCGGTTCTCCGGGACGTGAACGCCTCCGTCCGGAGCGGCGAGCTGGCCGTCGTGCTCGGCCGGAGCGGCTCCGGCAAGTCGACCCTGCTCAACCTCCTCTCCGGCATCGACCTGCCCACCGCCGGCGAGGTGATCGTCGCCGGCCGGAGCCTCGGCCGGCTCGGCGAGCGCGAGCGCACCCTCTTCCGCCGGAGCTCCATCGGCTTCGTCTTCCAGTTCTTCAACCTGATCCCGACCCTCACCGTCGAGGAGAACCTGCTCCTGCCCCAGGAGCTGGCCGGCCGGGTCACGGAGGCCGACCGCCGGCGGGCCGCGGACCTGCTCGAGCGGGTCGGCCTCGCCGACCGGCGCGACAGCTTCCCGGACCGGCTCTCCGGCGGCGAGCAGCAGCGGGTGGCGGTGGCCCGGGCGCTCGGCCACGACCCGGAGCTGGTGCTGGCGGACGAGCCCACCGGCAACCTGGACCTGGAGACCGGCCTCGAGGTGCTCGGGCTGCTGGACGAGCTGGTGCGGAGCCGGGGCAAGACCCTGGTCATGGTGACCCACGCCCGGGAGGTCATGGGAATCGCCGACCGGGTGTTCAACATCGCCGAGGGCCGCCTGGAGGAGACGGTCGCCGGCCGGACGGGGCGCGAAACCGAGGCCGGGCCGGGAGCCTCGTGAGCCCGCTCCTGGTCCGCTCCGGCCTGCGCACCCTGCGCCGCCACCCGTGGCAGGCGGCCCTGTCGGTCCTGGGCGTGGCCGTGGGGGTGGCCGTGGTGGTCTCGATCGGCCTGGCCAACGCCAGCGCCCGCCGCGCCTTCGAGCTCTCCACGGAGGCCCTGACCGGCCGGACGA
>JASFUJ010000024.1:0-12248 GCA_050050355.1 Acidobacteriota bacterium | reverse complement strand
GTGCGGCGAGGCGGTCCAGGAAGACCGCGACGGTCTTGACGCCGCCGTAGAAGTTGTCGATCTTGAACTTCTCGTTCGGCGAGTGGAGCCCGTCCTCCGGCAGGCCGAAGCCGAGCATGAGGACCGGGACGGAGAGGACGTCGGCGAAGGTGGAGACGATCGGGATCGAGCCGCCTTCGCGCACCAGGACCGGAGGCTTGCCCCAGATCTGCTCGAGCGCCTCGTGGGCGGCGTCGACCGCCGGCCCTTCGGTCTCGAGCAGGGTCGGCTGGGCGCCGTGGTGGTCCTGGACCTCGATCGTCACTCCGGGCGGGGCCACCTGGTGGACGTAGTCGGTGAACTTCCTGGCGATCTCCTTCGGATCCTGATCGGGGACCAGGCGCATCGAGATCTTGGCGCCGCCCCAGGACGGGATCACGGTCTTGGCGCCGGCGCCCTGGTAGCCGCCGAAGATGCCGTTGACGTCGCAGGTGGGCCGGGCCCAGACCCGCTCCCGCGTGGTGTATCCCTCCTCGCCGTGGAGCGCCGGCACCCCGAGGGAGTCGGCGTACTCCTGATCGCTGAACGGAAGTTTTTCGAAGGCCTCGCGCTCCCAGTCCTCGATCGGCCGGACGTCGTCGTAGAACCCGGGGATCTGCACCTTGCCGGTGTCGGCGTCCCAGAGCCGGCTGATGATGGTTCCGACGGCGTTGAGCGGGTTGGTCACGCCGCCGCCGAAGGTGCCGGAGTGGAGGTCCATGGCCGGGCCGGTGACCTTGATCTCCATGTAGGCGAGCCCCTTGAGGCCGTAGATCATCGACGGCTGGCCCTCGGCGTACATGGAGGTGTCGGAGATGACCACGCAGTCTGCGCCCAGGCGCTTCCCACCGTCCTCGCGGACGAAGCGCTCGATGGCTCCGCCTCCGGACTCTTCTTCGCCCTCGACGATGAACTTGACGTTGACCGGCAGGCTCCCCCGCTCGGCGAGCATGGCGGCCACCGCCTTGAGGTGGGTGTACGACTGGCCCTTGTCGTCGGTGGCGCCGCGGGCGACCAGGAATCCGTCCTCTTCTGCGGGCTCGAACGGCGGATTGCGCCACAGGTCGAGGGGGTCCGGGGGCTGGACGTCGTAGTGGCCGTAGAAGAGCACCGTCGGCGCGCCGTCGGCACCGGTCCACTCGCCGTAGACCAGGGGGTAGCCGCCGGCGTCGATCTGGTCGGTCTCGAGACCGGCGTCCTGCATGCGCTGCTCGAGGAAGGAGGCCGCCTCCAGGACCTTCTCGCGGTACTCCGGGTCGGTGGAGATGGACGGGATCCGGAGGTAGTCCCGGAGCTCGTCCAGGTAGGAGGCCTTGTCGCGCTCGATCCGGTCGAGGACATCCCGGCTGTCGTGGCTCATGGTTGCGCTCCTCTCGTTGGGCTCGTGGGCTTCATCGTCCTGTGCCCCATCGACCCCTTGGGGGTTCGGATTTCGGTCGGGGGATCGGGCGGGCCGATGCGGCCACGTCTTGCAAAGCCGAAGCATAGCCCGGTTTCGCGATGGTCTCAATCGTCGCGCGGGTCGTCCTCCGGGAGACGGTCCCCGGCCGCCGGCTCCGGCGGCCGGGTGACGAGACGGTACAGGTTGACGGAGTTGACCAGCACGTGGGCGAGGACCGGGGCGAGCAGGTTTCCCAGATGGAGAACGAGAAAGCCGAAGGCGAGCCCGGCGACGGCTGCGAAGGCGGTCCAGAGGTAGAACGGCCGGCCGGGGCCGGTGTGGAGGAGGGCGAAGAGGATGGTGGCGACCCAGACGCCCCACTGGCCCTGGACGGCGCCGCGGAAAAAGAGCTCCTCGGCGAAGCCGGAGAGGAGGGCGAGGCCCAGGGCGTCCGACGGCGAGAGGCCGGCGAGGATGTCGGCGATCGCCCGCTCCAGGTCGCGGGCTCCGGGCAGCACGTGGCGGCCGGCCTCCCAGAGGCCGAGCAGACCGGCACCGGCGCCGAGGCCCCAGAGGGCGTCCCGCCACCAGGTGGCCGGGTCCACGAACTGGTCCAGCCGGATGCCGTCCCGGAGGATGCCCAGCCAGAGCGCTCCGGCCACGGCGAGGAGCAGGTAGATCCCCCAGGCGATGCGGTAGAGCTGGGAGCCGGAAGGGCCCTGGTCTTCGGCCGGCATGGAACGGTACCCCCTCACCCCGGCCCTCTCCCCGGCCGGGGAGAGGGGGGCGTTCGGCCTAGTCTTCGAACGACTTTCCCGTCTTCTCCCAGTCCGACAGGAACTTGTCCAGGCCAGCGTCGGTGAGCGGGTGGTTGTAGAGCTTCTCCAGGGTGCCGAACGGGATGGTCGCCACGTCGGCGCCGATCAACGAGGCCTGCACCACGTGGAGCGGGTGGCGCACGGAGGCCACCAGGACCTCGGTCTCGAAGGCGTAGTTGGAGTAGATGGCGACGATCTGCTCGACCAGCTCCATGCCGGAGCCGCCGATGTCGTCGACCCGGCCGACGAACGGTGAGATGTAGGCCGCCCCCGCCTTGGCGGCGAGCAGCGCCTGGGTGGGGGAGAAGCACAGGGTGACGTTGGCGCGGATGCCCTCGTCGGCCAGGTCCCGGACGGCCCGCAGACCGGCCGGGATCAGCGGCACCTTGACCACCACGTTGTCGGCCAGCCCGGCAAGCCGGTGGGCCTGGGCCATGATGCCGTCGTGGTCGGTGGCCAGCACCTCGCCCGAGACCGGCCCGGGCACCAGCTCGGCGATCTCCCGGACGGTCGGCAGGTAGGGCTTGCCCTGCTTGGCGATCAGGCTGGGGTTCGTCGTGACGCCGTCGACCATCCCCCAGTCGATGCCCTGACGGATCTCGTCGATGTCCGCGGTGTCGAGAAAGAACTTCATCGCGTTGTCAAGCCTCCGTCTGGTCGTGGTCGGTCGTTCGTCGGTCGGGGGCCTAGTGGACCACTTCGTCCCCGCCGTCGTCCAGCCCCTCGGTTTCGCCCAGCCCTTCCTCCAGGACCTCTTCCTCCTCCTCGGTCACCTTGGCCAGGGCGACGATCCGGTCCGACTCCTCCAGGTCCATGATCTTGACCCCCTGGGTCGCCCGGCCGATGGTGCGGACGCCTTCGACGAGGGTCCGGATGATCTTCCCCTCGCGGGTGATCATGATCAGCCCGTCGCCGTCGTGGACCTGCTTGACGCCCACCACGCCGCCGGTCTTGTCACCGACCTTGAGGTTGATGATGCCCTTGCCGCCGCGGCCCTGGACCCGGTAGTCCTCGAGCGCCGTGCGCTTGCCGTAGCCCCGCTCGGAGAGGGTGAAGATGTCGCCCTCTTCATCCAGGACCTCCATGCCGACGACCACGTCGTCGTCGCGCAGGCTGATGCCCTTGACCCCGCGGGTCGCCCGGCCCATGGACCGGACGTCGGCCTCGGGGAAGCGGATCGAGTAGCCCTGCTCGGTGGCCAGGAGGACATCCCGGTCGCCGTAGGTGATCTTCACCGAAAGCAGGCGGTCGCCCTCGTCCACGTTGATGCCGATGATGCCGCCGGAGCGGGGGTTGGAATAGGCGGTGAGCTCGGTCTTCTTGATCACGCCCCGCTCGGTGGCGAAGACCAGGAAGCGGTCCTCGTCGAACTCCCGTACCGCGACGGTGGTGGCGATGGCCTCGTCGCTCTCGAGCTCCAGGAGGTTGACGATCGCCTTCCCCTTGGCAGCGGGCCCGAGCTCGGGGATCTCGTGGACCTTGAGCCAGTGCACCTGGCCGCTCTCGGTGAAGACCAGGATGTAGCTGTGGGCCGAGGCCACGTAGAGGTGCTCGACGAGATCCTCGTCGCGGGTGATCATTCCGGTGCGCCCCTTGCCGCCGCGGCGCTGGGCCCGGTAGTGGGTGAGCGGCGAGCGCTTGATGTAGCCGGTGCGGGTCACGGTGATCACCATGTCCTCGTCGGCGATGAGGTCCTCGATGGTGATCTCATGGGTGTGGGGAATGATCTCGGTGCGCCGCTCGTCGCCGTAGACCTCCTGGAGCGCGTGGAACTCCTTGCGGATCTCCTCGAGCAGCAGCGCCTCGGAGTCGAGGATGGCGCGGAGCTTCTCGATCAGCGCCATCAGGTCCTTGTACTCCTCCACCACCTTCTCGCGCTCGATGCCGGTGAGCTTCTGGAGGCGCATGTCGAGGATCGCCTGGGCCTGGACCTCGGTGAAGGCGTAGTCCTCCACCAGGCGCTCCCGGGCCTCGGCGGGGCTCTGGCTGGCGCGGATCGTGGCGATGATCTCGTCCAGGATGTCCAGGGCCTTGAGGATGCCCTCCAGGATGTGGGCGCGCTCCTCCGCCTTGCGCAGGTCGTAGCGGGTCCGCCGGATGACCACCTGCTTCCTGTGGTTCAGGAAGTGCTCCAGCAGCTCCTTCAGGTTCATCACCTTCGGCTGGTTGTCGACGATCGCCAGCAGGATCATCCCGAAGGTGGTCTGCATCTGGGTCATCTTGTAGAGCGAGTTGAGCAGGATCTCCGGCACCTCGCCCCGGCGTACCTCGAGGACCACCCGGATTCCGTCCCGGTCGGATTCGTCCCGCAGGTCGGTGATCCCTTCGAGCTTCTTCTCGCGCACCAGCTCGGCGATCCGTTCGAGCAACCGCGCCTTGTTGATCTGGTAGGGGAGCTCCGTGACGACGATCGCCTGCCGGTCCGTCTCCGGGTCGGTCTCGATGCTGGCCCGGGCCCGGACCTGCATGATGCCGCGGCCCGTGGCGTAGGCCGAGCGGATGCCGTCGAGGCCGTGGATGAAGCCGGCGGTCGGGAAGTCCGGTCCCGGCAGGTGCTCCATGATCTCGTCCAGGGTGGCCTCGGGCCGGTCGATCAGGAGGTCCAGGGCGGCGAGGACCTCGCCCAGGTTGTGGGGCGGGATGTTGGTGGCCATGCCGACCGCGATGCCGGAGGCGCCGTTGACCAGGAGGTTGGGCAGGCGGGAGGGCAGCACCGTGGGCTCGGACTCGGAGCCGTCGTAGTTGGGGATCCACTCGACGGTCTCCTTGTCGATGTCGTCGCGGATCATCTCCTCGGCCAGCCTGGTGAGCCGGATCTCGGTGTAGCGCATCGCCGCGGGGCTGTCGCCGTCGATGGAGCCGAAGTTGCCCTGACCGTCCACCAGCGGATAGCGCATCGAGAAGTCCTGGGCCAGGCGGACCACCGTGTCGTAGATCGCCGCGTCGCCGTGGGGGTGGTACTTGCCCATGACGTCGCCGACGATGCGGGCCGATTTCTTGTAGGGCCGGTCGGAGCGGTTGCCCGCGTCCCACATGCCGTAGAGCACCCGCCGGTGGACGGGCTTCAGGCCGTCGCGCACGTCGGGGAGGGCCCGGCCGATGATCACGCTCATGGCGTAATCGATGTAGCTCGACTTCATCTCCTCCTCGATGTCGATGCCGGGGAGCATCGGCACGGGAGGCACCTGGGATTCGTCGGTCATGGATCGCTCGTCGGTGGTCTATCGGGGTCGGTTCGTCGCGGCCGGTGATCGGAGAGGCACCGGCCGGCCGGGGCGGAGCCCGGCGGCTTCACAGGCCGCTCGTACCCCTTCAAACATCGATGTTGGTGGCCATCAGGGCGTTGGTTTCGATGAACTCCCGGCGGGGCTCGACCTGGTCGCCCATGAGCACGGAGAAGATCTCGTCGGCGGCGACGTCGTCCTCGATGGTGACCCGCAGCAGCCGGCGGGTCTCCGGGTTCATGGTGGTCTCCCAGAGCTGATCCGGGTTCATCTCGCCAAGACCCTTGTAGCGCTGGATCGTGAGGCCCTTGGTGGCACCGGCGTAGAGCGCGTCGAGGGTCTCGTCGAGGGCCTCGTGGGCGGTCACGTCGTCACCGCGGGCGAGAGTGAAGCCTTCGGCGCGCACCGCCTCCAGGCCGGCGGGGTTCGCCACCAGGGAGCGGTACTCGGCGGTCGCCGCCAGGGTCCAGTCGATGCGCACGGCGCGGGCGACGGCGTCCTGCTTGGCGACGAAGGAGATCGCGTGGGTGTCGTGGGCGGGGTCGTCCTCGATCTCGAGGTCCAGGTAGCCCGCCTCCTCGAGCTGCGCGGCGAGGGCTTCGAGACGCTTCCGGTCGGCGAGGGATTCCTTGTCGCGGACCTCGGCCTTGAGGGCGAGCTCCAGGGCGGTCTTCGGGTAGCCGCGGGAGACCAGGCGGTCCAGGTTGATGCGGAAGGCCTCCAGCCGCTCGACCAGGCGGCTGAGCTCTTCGCCATGCACGGTGTGGCCGCCGTTGGTGCCGACGGTCAGGCTGTACGAGTCCTGGATCCGGCCGAGCAGGTACTGGCGGTACTCCTTCTCGTCCTTGAGGTAGGTCTCGCTCTTGCCCCGGCTGACCTTGTAGAGCGGCGGCTGGGCGATGTAGAGATAGCCGCGCTCGATGATCTCCTTCATCTGGCGGAAGAAGAAGGTGAGGATCAGCGTCCGGATGTGGGAGCCGTCCACGTCCGCGTCGCACATGATGATCAGCTTGTGGTACCGGAGCTTCGAGAGGTCGAAGTCGTCCTTGCCGATGCCGGTTCCGAGGGCCGTGATCAGGGTCTTGATCTCGTCGGAGGTGAGCATCTTGTCGAACCGCGCCTTCTCGACGTTCAGGATCTTCCCCTTGAGCGGCAGGACGGCCTGGAAGCGCCGGTCCCGACCCTGCTTGGCGGAGCCGCCGGCGGACTCGCCCTCCACCAGGAACAGCTCGGAGAGCTCCGGGTTGCGCTCGGAGCAGTCCGCCAGCTTGCCCGGGAGGTTCGAGGCGTCCAGGGCGCCCTTGCGCCGGGTCAGCTCCCGGGCCTTGCGGGCCGCCATCCGGGCGCGGGCGGCCTCGACGCACTTCTCGACGATGCGGCGGGCGACCTTCGGGTTTTCCTCCAGGTACCAGCCGAGGCGCTCGCCGACCACCTGCTCGATCCAGCCCTTGACCTCCGAGGAGACCAGCTTGTCCTTGGTCTGGCTGGAGAACTTGGGGTCCTTGATCTTGACCGACACCACCGCGGTGAGGCCCTCCCGGATGTCGTCGCCGGAGAGGTTGTCCTTGAGCGTCTTCGCCAGCCCGGACTCGGTCGCGTAGTTGTTGATCGTGCGGGTGAGCGCCGCCTTGAAGCCGGAGAGGTGGGTGCCGCCGTCCCGGTTCTTGATGGTGTTGGTGAAGCAGTAGATCGCTTCCTGGTACCCCTCGTTCCACTGCAGCGCCACCTCGACGGTCTCGCCGCCGTCGTCGCGGCTCTCTTCGAGATGGATGGGCTCCGGGTGGAGCGCGGTCTTCTTCCGGTTCAGGTGTTCGACGAAGCTGGCGATCCCGCCGGCGAAGGCGAACTCCGCTTCGTTGCCGGTGCGCTCGTCGGTGAGGCGGATGCGCACGCCCTTGTTCAGGAAGGAGAGCTCGCGCAGGCGCAGGGAGAGGGTGTCGTAGTGGAAGTCGAGGAGCGCGAAGATCTCGGCGTCGGGCCAGAAGCGGATGCGCGATCCGGTGTCGGACGTCGGGCCGACCTCTTCGATGGCGTTTTCCGGAATGCCGCGGTGGTAGACCTGGTGCCAGACCTTGCCGTCGCGCCGGATCTCCAGCTCGAGCGACTCGGAGAGCGCATTCACCACCGAGACTCCGACGCCGTGGAGACCGCCGGAGACCTTGTAGGAGTTCTTGTCGAACTTCCCGCCCGAGTGGAGCTCGGTCATGATCACCTCGGCCGCCGAGCGCCCCTCGCTCTTGTGCCAGTCCACCGGGATGCCACGGCCGTCGTCGGCGACGGTGACCGAGTTGTCGCCGTGGATGATCACGTCGACGGCCGAGGCGTAGCCGGCCTGGGCCTCGTCGATGGCGTTGTCCACCAGCTCGAACACCATGTGGTGCAGGCCGGAGGCGTCGTCGGTGTCGCCGATGTACATCCCCGGCCGCTTGCGCACGGCCTCGAGCCCCTTGAGGACCTTGATGTTCTCGGCGGTGTAGGCGGAGCCCGGGCCGAGCAGCTCTGCCGGTTTACCGTCGGCTTCGACGAGCTCTTCCGGCAGGGTCTGCGCCCGCGCCGCCTCGCCCTGCGCTTCGGCTTGCGTGGATTCCGCGTGCTGGTCTTTGGTTTCGTCCAAGGGACTTCTCTCCTGAGAGCGTGATGCTCGCGCGGCTCCCGAAAGGTGGTTGGTCCGAGGCCGGGGGGCTGGAAGGGCCTCGTTGTCCGGCTGGCTGGACGGGGGGCGACGCGATGGCGTCACTATACCACAAACACCGGCTGAACCAGAAGCTCTAGGTATAGGTGGTTCAATGAGTTAGGGAAGCGGAGGCCCCTTCGATCCGGCCCTTCCTCAAATTCCAACGGGAGTCCACCGCGAGACCTTCCCAGACCGCGGGTCGATTGGAGCTCGCCACGACCTGCTCAGCGGCGCCGAAGACGATCCACACCGCGGCGAGGGTTTCCGGTGCGAGCTCGGCGTCGAGATCGTCGAGCAGGTAGATCGGAGTCTTGCCCGACCGTTCGACGGTGCGTCCGTGGGCGGCGAGGAGGGCCACGGAGAGGGCCTTGGTCTCTCCGGCCGAGGCGACCTGGGAAACCGGGTGCCCTCCCCACACGATCTCCAGCTCGTCGCGGTGGGAGCCGAGGAGGGGCATTCCCCGCCGGAGCTCGGAGGGGGCCGCGCGCTCCAGGCGCTCTTCGATCGCCGCCGCACCCTCCGGGGCGCAGGAAGGCGAGGGCCGGTACCGGAGCGCGATCGGAGGGAAGGGAAGATCGACCTGCCGGAGAACGCCCTCGAGGGCCTGCTCGAGGTCTTCCACGTACCGGGACCGGAGGTGGGACACCTCGGCCGCCGCTTCGGCGAGGACCCGGTTCCAGGCGCTCAGACTCCCGTCCCGGGCCCCATCCGCGCCCGCCGCCGCCTGCCGGTCCGGGTCGGCCAGCGCCAGGAGGTCGCGCTTCTGGCGCAGCGCGGTGCGGTAGCGCCGCAACGATTCCAGGGCGCCGGGACGGGCGGTCACCACCCCCCGATCCATGAACCGCCGGCGTCGGGCGGGCGGGCCGGTCAGCACCTCCACCTCGGCGGAGGTCCAGGCGACCACGCGCAGGACCTCCAGATGCTCGGCGAGGGTTGCGCGGGAGCCGTTCACCGTCCGTTCGAGGCCCGCGGTCGCCCAGGAGACCTCCAGGCGGGTGCGGGCGGCGTCCTCGACCTCGGCCGCGAGCCGGAAGGCGGAGCGGCCGTGGCGGACGCACTCGCCGAGCCGCGGGGTGCGGAAGCTGCGGGTGGTGGCCGCGGTGTAGACGGCCTCGAGCAGACTGGACTTGCCGGCGCCGTTGCCGCCGAGCAGGAGGTGGCGCCCCGGACCGGGGCTCCAGGTCAGAGGTTCGAGGTTGCGGAAATCGCGCGCTTCGAGGCGGGTGAGCAAGGGCGCGTCAGATGCGCATTGGCATGATCACGCAGAGGTACCGGCCGCCCTCGTCCTCCTTCTCGGGGTGGGGATAGCCGACCGTCTGGGTGTTCTCATCCTTGAGCTCCAGGCGGACCTTCTCCACGCCCACGGCGGTCAGAAAGTCCTCCAGGTAGTCGGGATTGACACCCAGCTTGAACTCGGGGCCGTCGTACTCGCAATCGACCCGCTCGGTGGCCTCTCCGAGATCCGGGTTCACCGCCGAGACCACCAGCTCGTCGGGGGAGAACGCCAGACGAACCGCGCGGGCCCGGTCGCCGGTCAGCAGCGCTGCACGCTTGACCGCCGACGCCAGCGTCCCGCGGTCGAAGACCGCCTTCTTGTCGTTGTCCTTGGCGATCACCCGCTCGTAGTCGGGGAACGTCCCCTCGAGGATCCGGCAGATGAGCTCGCGCCGGCCGATCCGGAAGGAGAGATGGTGCTCGCCGCGGCGGTAGCCGACCGGCTCCTGGCTCTCGAACCGCTGGATCTCCTGGAGCGCCTTGCGGGGCACCAGGACGGAATCCTCGTCCGGGGCGCCGTCGCCTTCCCGAGCGAGCGAATCGATGGCGGACTCGACGAGCGCCAACCGGTGACCGTCGGTGGCGACCATCTCGATCGAGGAGCTCTTGAACTTGAGGAGCGCGCCGTTGAGCTGGAACCGGGACTCTTCGCTGGAGACGGCGAAGAGGATCTTGGAGATCATGCGCTTGAGGTCGGGGAACGGCAGCTCGACCCCGTACTCCTCCTCGACGCTCGGGAGCGTCGGGAAGTCCTCCGGCGGCAGGCCGTGGATCTTGAACCGGGAGTTGCCCGCCTTGATGGTGAGCTCCCGTGGCTCGTCCATCGTCAGGTGGACCTCGTCGCCCACGAGCGAGCGGATGATCTCCATGAACTTCTTCGCCTGGACGGCGATCGCCCCCTCGCCAGCGAGGTCGGCCTCGCACCAGGAGGTGAGCGAGACGTCCAGATCGGTGGCCGCCAGGTGGAGACGGTCGTCCTTCGCGGTCAGCAGCAGGTGTGCGAGGACCGGGATGGTCGTCTTCCTCTCGACGATGCCCTGCATCGGCGCCAGCTCCGAGAGAAATTGGTTGCGGTCGACTCGAACGTCCATGGGTTCTACTCCCTCCTGATGTAGACCGTTGAATCTATATCACAGCAGTCGTAGCAGTAGATGCCTGTGGAGCGGTGGACCGACGGCGCAAGTCCTGACGAGGCATCGGGTTGGGCGGTCCGCAGACGGTGGATGGCCGGGTGTGGACGGGCTGTGGACGGGGGTGGAAAAATCCGGGTCGGCGAGTTTTCCACAGGGCCTCCACAGTCGGGGTCCACCGCTTTTCCGCGGCCGGTCCACAGGCATCGCATGCCGCGCCGCGGGGGGTGGTTCCCGGCGGCGATCTAGGAGAAGTGCTCTTGGATGCCGCGGATGGTGCGGTCGAGGTCGTCGTCGGTGGCGCGGAGCCGCTCGATCTTCTCGACCCCGTACATCACAGTGGAGTGGTGCTTGTTGTTGAACTGCTTGCCGATCTCCGGATAGGAGAGGTCCGTCAGCTTCTTGCACAGGTACATGGCCACCTGGCGGGGGAAGGCGATCTGCTTGGAGTTGTTGCGGCTCCGGATCTCGCTGACCTTGAGCCCGTAGTGGCGGGCGACGGTCTTGACGATCTCCGCTGCCGAGCCGCGACGGTCGGCCTGGGGGAGGATGTCCTTCAAGGTCTCCTTCGCCAGCTCGAGCGACAAGGGCTTGCCGGTGAGGGACGAGAAGGCGAGCACCCGGTTCAGAAGGCCTTCGAGCTCTCGGATGTTGGAGCGTACCTGCCGGGCGACGAAGTAGGCGACTCCCTGGGGAAGCTGGATCCCCTCGCTCTCCGCCTTGCGCCGGAGGATGGCCACCTTGGTTTCGAGATCGGGCGACTGGATGTCGGTGATCAGCCCCCATTCGAACCGGCTTCGGAGCCGCTCTTCGAGCGTCGGGATCTGTCGCGGGGACGAGTCGGACGAGAGGATGATCTGGCGCTGGCTGGTGTAGAGGGTGTTGAACGTGTGGAAGAACTCCTCCTGGGTCCGTTCCTTGTTGGCCAGGAACTGAATGTCGTCGACCAGCAGCACGTCGATGGTCCGGTAGCGCTCGCGGAAGGCGGGCATGCGGTCGAAGCGGATGGAGTTGATGAGCTCGTTGACGAACTGCTCGGCGGCCAGGTAGACGACCTCGAGGTTCCGGTGGCGTTGCCGGATGTGGTGGCCGATGGCGTGGAGCAGATGGGTCTTGCCCAGGCCGACGCCGCCGTAGAGGAAGAGCGGATTGTAGCTGCGGGAGGGGCTCTCGGCGACGGCGCGGGCGGCGGCGTGGGCGAACTCGTTGGACTTGCCGACGACGAAGGTGTCGAAGGTGTACTTCGGATTGAAGGGCCCGGGGTCGACCGGCGGCCGCTGCGGCTCGGCGACCGGCTGCTCACCCTCGGAGGAGAACAGGACCTGGAAGGTCGGGCTGGCGAGACCGGCGATGGCCCGGTCGACCGCGGGACGGTAGCTCTCTTCGAGGGTGTGACGGAACCGGGAGTTCGGAGCGACGAGAACGAGACGCTCGGAATCCTCGGAGCGAACCTTCAGGGGCTTGAACCAGGTGGCGTATTCCTCGGGTTCGAGCTGATCGGCGAGCTGTCTACGGAGAAGGTCCCAGCGGCTGTCGGTCACGGTCGATTTCGTTCGGCGTCGTCCAGCGAGATCAGGCGGTTTTCCACAAGATTTCCACAGACTGTGGAAATTTTTCCCGCCGTGGAGGGGGGGTGCGGCGGGCGGCGTTACCGGATGAGAACGAGGAGGATAGTACCACAGGAAAACGAGTTGACAAGGCCGTGACGGCGGATCGTTGAAGATCGCA
>JASFUJ010000023.1:0-12351 GCA_050050355.1 Acidobacteriota bacterium | reverse complement strand
CCTCCGGCACCTTGATCCGGACCAACTCCAGCCTCGACTACTCCCTGATCCAGCTCCCGACCAACCCGACCGGCACCTACGGCTACTTCCAGATGCGCGGCGCGGGCGCCACCATCGACGAGCGGATCTACATCCCGGGCCACCCGGGCGCCTGGGGCAAGCGGATCTCGGTCACCTCCACCGACTCCCGGGACGAGTCCGGCTTCTGCGAAGTGTGGAGCACCAACGAGTTCCCCTGCTCCGGCGGCCCGGGTGACACGGGCTACTTCTGCGACACGCAGGGCGGCTCCTCCGGCTCGCCGGTGGTCGCCTACTCCGACCACCTGGTGGTCTCGCTCCACCACTGCGCCAACTGCCCCAACCGGGGCGTGCCCATCGAGGCGGTCATCTCCGACCTGGGCTCCGACGTGCCGCCGGACTCCGTCGCGGGCGGCGATCCGCCGCCACCGCCGCCGGAGTGCAAGGCCAAGGGCGAGGCCTGCAGCGCTGACTCGGAGTGCTGCTCCGAGAAGTGCAAGGGCAAGCCCGGCGCCATGACCTGCAAGTAGATGGGCAGGGGGCTCGGCCCCCTGCGCACATCCCCTCCCGCAGGGGGGCAGACGGCTCGCCCCCCTGCACTCATCCCCCCAGGTAGGCAGGCGGCTCGCCCCCCTGCGCCCGTTCCCCCAAGGTGGGCAGGGGGCTCGTCCCCCTGCGCCCGTTCCCCCCGAGGTAGGCAGGGGGCTCGCCCCCCCTGCGCCCGTTCCCCCCGAGGTGGGCAGGGGGCTTGTCCCCCTGCGCCCGTTCCCCCCGAGGTAGGCAGGGGGCTCGCCCCCCCTGCGCCCGTTCCCCCCGAGGTGGGCAGGGGGCTTGTCCCCCTGCGCCGACCGGTCCGATCAGGACCCCGATCTGGTAGATTTCCGCGCGACCATGCGCATCCGCACCCTGGACGAGCTCCTCCTGCTGCCGGAGGAGACCGCCGTCACCCGCCAGTTCGACGGCGTCAACTGGGTGCGCTTCCGCTGGATCCTCGGCTTCGCCTTCTTCGCCTCGGTGATCATCGCCCTCGAAGGCGGCGGCACGGGCGCGCGGCTGCGGCTCTGGGTCGGCGTCGCCAACGTGGCCCTGCTCGCCGGCTTCTTCTTCATCCGGCGTACGCGGTCGGTGGAAGAGGGGTTCCGCTGGATCCTCGTCGCCCTGGTGGCGCTCGAGCTCGCGGGACTGGCGCTTCTCACCACGGAAGCGGAGGCGCTGGCCGCGGTGGTCGCCGCCGTCCTGACCCTGCTCCTCCTGCTGCTCCGCCTCCGCCCGGCGCAGGCCTTCACCCTCTGCGCGTTCGCCGCCGCCACCACCCTGGTCTGGCACCTGGGCCACGGGGCGACCTTCGAGCGCGCCAGCCTCTGGGCCTTCGGCCTGTCCGTCCCGGCCGTCCTCGCGGCCTCCCTGACGGTGCGGATCACCAGGGCGCGGCGCAAGGAGTTCGTGGACCGCTGGCGCCGGGCCGCCACCCGCGAGCGGGAGCGCCTGCGGATGCGGGGCGAGCTGGCGGACGCCCGGAAGATCCAGCTCAGCATGCTGCCGGCGGGCGACCCCCAGGTGGACTGGCTCGACCTCTCCGGCGTCTGCCTGCCCGCGGTCGAGGTGGGCGGCGACTACTTCGACTACATCGAGCTGGCGGACGGGGCCTACGCCCTGGTGATGGCCGACGTGGCCGGCCACGGCGTGGCGAGCGGCCTCCAGATCGCCGGCCTGCGGAGCTCCCTCTACGTGCTCCAGGATGAGCTCCGCTCCCCGGCCCGGGTGCTGGAGAAGCTGAACATGATGGTCCGGGCTTCGGTCCGCCACCGGACCTTCATCACCGTCTCGGTGGCGGTGGTGGAGCGGCTGGACGGGGGGCGCGGCCGGGTCCGGGTGGCGAGCGCCGGCCACCCGCCGGTGCTGCTGTGGCGCGCCGAGGACTCCTCGGTCCGGGAGCTGGGGCCGGAGGCGCCGCCCCTGGGGACGCGCCTGCCCTCCCGGTACGACGAGGAGAGCGCCCGGCTCGGCCCCGGCGACCTGCTGCTGCTCTACACCGACGGCCTGGTGGAGACGGTCGACTTCCGCACCGACGCCTTCGGCTTCGACCGCCTGGCCCGCGCCCTCGCCAAGGCCGCCGAAGAGGACACCGTCCGCGACGTCCGCAACGACCTCCTGGACAGCATCTCCCGCTTCAAGGGCGAGACCCTCCAGGCCGACGACCTCTCCATCGTCGTCGCCCGCTTCCGGGGTGAGCCCGACGCCGGCGCCGAAGAACGCCGGGCGGCCACCGGCTGACCCGGCCCGTCACCCCGCCCGGAGAGCCAGGTACTGCTCGAGGCTCGCCCGAACGGTCTCGCGATCGTTCTCGGCCAGGCTACCCGCGCGTCGCAGGATCAGACGGTTGTCCAGTGTGAAGAGCTTGAGCCGGACGATGCAGGGCCGGTGCAGACCGGCGCGTTCCAGGTGATCGATCGCCACGTCCCCGGGCCAGGGCGCGTGGGTCTTGGTGGTGATCATCGAAAGGACGGTCGTGCCGGCGCGGTTGAACGTTCGCTTGCTCAGCACCAAGGCCGGCCGCCGCTTCGTACCCGGGCGTTCCGCAAACGGAAAGGGCACGACCGCAACGTCCCAGGGCTCACAGATCACGGAACGCTTCCTCGTCCTCCGGAGAGGCCCACTCGTCGAGCGTGTCCGAAAGCGTCGCGTGGAACGCCACGTCGAACGGCTCCGCACGGCGGAGCACGGCCCGGTCGTCGTCGATCTCGTAGAGCACCGTGTCCCCGGCCTCGAGGTGGAGCCTCTCCCGGACCTCGACGGGAATCGTGACCTGACCCTTGCTCGAAAGACGACTCTGGTACGTCATGGCGAACCTCTTTCTGAGCCTACTCTCCTTGACTCTTTACGTCAAGAACCCTTCTGGACCGACGAGTCGGACCAGCCTCGAGCGGACGCCGGGCCCGCGCACGGCGCGGGCCGGAGGGACGAGATCAACCCGGTCCCCGCCGCGACGACCATGACACACGAAAGCCGAAGCGGCCGTACCGGAACCCGGGAGGGTAGCCGCGGCGATAGGCCGCGCGCAGGCTCCCCGGGGGACTGTAGAACGCACCACCCCGCAAAACCCGCGACGCACCCGACTTCGGCCCGGTGGGATCGACCTCCTCCTTTTCTCGCTTGTCGGAGTAGTTGCCGAACAAGTCCAGACACCATTCCCAGACGTTGCCGGCCAGGTCCTGCACCCCCTCGGGGGTGGCCCCATCCGGGTAGGAACGCACCGGGGTCGTGTCGCCGACGGTATCGTCGAAGTTCGCCAGTTCCTTGCTCGGTTTATCGCCTCCCCAAGGGTATTTCCGCCCCTCCTCGCCCCGCGCCGCGACCTCCCACTCCGCCTCGGTCGGCAGCCGCACGCGCCCCTCCCCGCCGTCCTTGGACACCCGTCGCGACAGCCACTTGCAAAACGTCACCGCGTCCTTCCACGAGACCTGGACGACCGGGTGCTGCTCCTTCCCCTCGGGAATCCGTCCGTCCTCCCAGTGCACCGGAGGCGCCTTGCCGGTCGCCTCGAGGAACAGGGCGTACTCGGCGTTGGTCACCGGGTGGCGCGCCAGGCGGAAGGAGCTCACGGTGACCCTGTGGACGGGGGATTCGTCTCCCTCCGCCTCCGGGTCGTAGCCCGGGGCGTCCAATTCCTCCTTCTGGGCACCCATCCAGAACGTGCCGCCCGGGATCTCGACCCAGGCTCCCGAGTCCAGGTCGAACAGGTCCCGCCTGCCGTTCTTCCGCCGCCCCCTGGCCGCCTCGACCGCCGGAGGCGTGGCGAAGTAGATCAGCAGGTGGCGCTGGCGCTCGGACAGCTCCCGGAGGATCTTCAGGTGCCGCTCCGGAGCGGCCAGGGCGAAGAGTGCCTTGAGAGTCTCGCTCTTGTACGAGTCGACCAGGTGCCTGAGCTGCTCCAGCATGCCTCCCTTGCGCAGCCGGTCGATCGCCGCGCCCAGCAGGCCGGCGAGCACCGAGTCGTCGTCCGGGTACTTCCAGGCGTTGAACCAGAGGGTCTCGACGGTGCGCACGTCGGCCGGAAGGTCGGAGGCGGCCTGCTCCGGGTGCTCCAGCATCCACTGGGCCCGGCGCAGCAACGTCGTCTTCCCGCGGCCCCAGCCGCCCCGGACCACGACGGTGAACGGCGTCCCGTTGTCCGGGTTCCACGCCAGCTCCGCCAGGGTCCGGGCGAACCCCTCGAACTGGAACTCGAGCTCCCGCTCCTGCATCGGATGATCCGGGAACACCCGTGCCAGCCGCGTGCGCTGCGGCGCCTTCCTTTCGCCGTCGCTCATGGCTTCCATCCTCTCAAACGCCGCCAGGTCGACGTGGCCCCGCCAGGCCGCCAGACTCCGCTCCAGGGCCTCTCTCCGGAGCATCGCGACCCCCGGCGAGGGCCAATGGCCGGGGATCTCGAGCGGAGGCAGGAAGCGTCCCAGGATCCCTGCCGGACGCGCGGGCGGCTTAGGATGGCCTCGGAGAGCCTCTCTCCGTAGCGCCGGAGATCATGGCTCCCCGAGATGGACACCCGCACCGCGCCGGAGCAGGGCCAGGGCGGCCGGAAGCTCGGCGCGGAAGACTTCCCTGAGGTGGTGATTCGTCGTGTTGCCCAGAGTGAGCTAAAGGACCAGCTTGAACGACAGGTGAGCGTCGAGCCAGAGCTTCAAGCCGCGACGACCGGATGGTCCAGACGGCGGCTGGCGAGCTTCAGGGCCGCCCGGATGTCCTCGCGCTCGAGATCGGGGAGCTCGTCCAGGATCTCGTCGGGCGTGAGGCCGTTGGCGAGAAGGTCGACCACGTCGCTGAACCGAATCCGGAGGCCGCGGATACACGGCCGGCCTCCGCACTGCTCGGGATCGACGGTGATGCGCTCCGACAGTTCGGTCATGACGGAACGATACCAGAGGCCCTCCGCGTCTACGTCGCCTCCGGCCCGACAGCCGTCCCGCCAGCCACCCCGCCCGGCTGACCGGCGGCAGCCCATCGCTCTCCAGCCCGCCCACTCCGCGCAGGGTGCCGGCCCAGTTGCGCCGGCTCGCGCACGATGTCGCCGCGGAGGAGCTCTTCCCGGGCATCGGAGCACCTCCTTCGGTGCCCCGTGGTCCCCCAGGAGACCGTTACCCATGTGCCCGGTTCGTACCCCAGGTGAACCCCCTCACCCCGGCCCTCTCCCCGCGGGGGAGAGGGGGGCGGTTTGCGGGGTTACGGACCTCTTCCCCCTTCTTGGTCGAGACGGCGAGCGAGGGGCGATCGTCGGTGGGCTTCCGGTTCGCACGACGGCGGACTCGCCCGAACACCATCGAACGGTAGGCGTCGGGAGCGGCGCGGGAGACGCCTCTCCCCTGGGCACCGCGTGGGTCTCGACGGCATCGAACGCTGGCACATGGGTCGGGCCGGGGGCTCCCGGCCGGAGGTGTCAGCGACCGCGGACCTGGCAGGCCCGGCCGCAGGGCAGGCCCGCTCGTCCGCGAGGAGCTGGCAGGCGGAGCCACCCGGCGGAAGCTCTACCGGGCGGAGCCGTGCCGGAGGCCGGGAGCCCCCGGACCGACCCCGGCGAACCCCTCGGCGACGCCGGCCCAGCCTCACTCCTTCGGCGGTCCCGGTACGAACGCGTTCGTCCGCCGCACGTACTCCCGGTACGCCGGCCGGCGCTCCTCCATGCTCTGCTCCAGCAGACTGACCCCGGAGACCTTCAGCAGCAGGAAGGTCATCAGCGCCGGGCTCACCAGGGTCCACCAGGCGTCGGCCACACCGGTGGCCAGGGCGATCAGACCGAAGCCCCACCAGAGCACGCACTCCCCGAAGTAGTTGGGATGCCGCGTATAGCGCCACAGGCCGCTGTCCAGGACCCGTCCCCCATCCTGCCGGTTCGCCGGATCCGCCTTGAACCGGGCGAGCTGCCAGTCGCCCACGGTCTCGAACACGAACCCCACCGCGAACAGCAGCGCCCCCAGCCCGTCCACCCAGGTGAGCCCGGCCGGCCGGTCGGCCCGGAGCGCCTGGAGCAGCGGCCAGGAGACCACCCACAGGATCGCCGCCTGCAACCAGAAGACGATGCCCAGGCTCAGCCAGGGGAACCGCCCCTCCCCCCAGCGCTCCCGCATGGCCGCGTAGCGGTGATCCTCCGGCTCCCCCCACGTGCGCCACAGGAGGTACCCACCCAGGCGCACCGCCCACAGCCCCAGCAGCACCAGGAGCAGGACCCGGCGGGGGCCGGCCCCCTCGGTGAGCGCCGCGTACGCCCCGGCGACGGCGAAGAACGCCGGCCCCCAGAGGGGGTCGACGATGCTGGCGTCCCGGAGTGGCAGATGCACCAGCCAGGCCAGGGTGAAGAGGGCGAGCGAGGCCACCAGGCCCGCCCAGAGGGGAGACAGTGCGTCGAGTCCCAGGTCCACGGTCAGCTCCCTCCCGCGAGTCTCATCGAACGGCGGGGTTCTCGAACAGAGTGTGACAGACCATCCACTCCCGCCCCCGGCGGGTCCCGAACAGCTCCGCCACCGCCATGTGGAAGATCCGCCAGCGCTGCAGCCAGCGGTCGGCCTCCGGCGCCCCGTGCACCCCGGCGAGCACCCGCCGCGCCGCGTCCCGGTTCCGGTCCAGGTTCGCCAGCCAGGCCCGGGCGGTCCGCTCGTAGTGGCGCCCGTCGAGGAGCCACTGGCGCCGCACCGTGAGCCGATCCTGGCACCGCAGCAGCAGCTCCGGGCTCGGCATGACCCCGCCGGTGAAGAACGTCCGGGCCATCCAGTCGCCCGGGCTGGTCGACCTGGTCGACTGGGTGGACCCGGTGGACCCGGCCGACCTCGTCGATCCGGCCGGGCCCGCCCCCTCCGCCCCTTCCGGCTCCGACGGCTCGAACAGGTACGGAAAGCGCCGGTGGCAGAAGACGTGGACGAAGAAGGTCCCGCCGGGGCGCAGCCAGGCGGCGACGCGCGCGAACAGGGCCGGGTGGTTGCGCACGTGCTCGAGCATCTCGACGGAGACCACCCGGTCGAAGGTGCGCTCCAGCGCCAGCCGGTTGACGTCGGCCGTGATCACCTCCACGGTGTCCAGGCCGCGCTCCCGGCAGCGCTCCTCGATCACCTGCCGCTGGGAGGCGGAGTTGGAGACCGCGGTCACCCGGCAGCCGGGGAACCGCTCGGCGATCCATAGGCTCAGCGAGCCCCAGCCGCAGCCCAGGTCGAGCACCCGGTCGCCGTCCCGGATCCCGGCCCGCTGCACGGTGAGATCGAGCATCCGCCGCTCGGCCTCGTCCAGGGTCTCCACCGGCGCGATCCGGTCGAGGGGCCAGAGGCAGGCGCTGTACTTGAGGTGCTCGCCCAGGGTCAGCCGGAAGAGCTCGGCCGGCACCTCGTAGTGCTGGTCGTTGGCCGCACCGGTCGCCACCGCCACCGGGGCGCGCCGCAGCTCGGCCACCAGGGCCTCGAACCGCTCGTGCTGCTCTTCGGGGCCGCCCGCGCTCACCTCGGCCAGGCGCTCGGCGATCAGCCGCCGGATGCCCAGCCGGATCGCCGCGTCCGGGAGCGTTCCCCGCTCGGCCAGCTCCAGCAAGCCGGCCATGGCCCTGCTCCCGGCACCGGTCTCGGTCTCGATCCCGCTCTGGATCGGGCTCATCCCGCCACCCCCGCGAAGACGCCGCCGTCCGGGTCCAGCCGGGAGCCGCCGGCGCACCGCATCGCGGCGGGGCGTGGGACGATCTCTCCGCCGCCGAGCACGGCTGCCGCGGCGGCCGGCCGGGCGAACAGGAGCTGGGCGTCCCGGACCACCCCTTCCCGGAACCCCCCTTCGCAGTAGCAGAGGTAGAGCTCCCACAGACGGCAGAAGGACTCCGAGTACCCGAGCGCGCGCACCCGCTCCCGCCGCGCCGTGAACCGCTCGCGCCAGCGGGCCAGGGTCTCGGCGTAGTGGGGGGTGATGTCGTCGAGGCCGGTCAGGGTCAGGTCGGTGGAGCGGGCCATCCGGCCGAGCAGGTCGGAGAGCGCCGGCAGGTGGGAGCCGGGGAAGATCAGCCGCTGGATGAGGTCCGGCTCGGTGCGGTACTCGGCGTAGTGGCGGTCGGCCATGAGGATCGCCTGCACCAGCGCGGTGCCGTGCGGCTCCAGGAGGTCCTGGATCACCCGGAGGTAGCGGTCCAGCCCGCCCTCCCCCACCGCCTCGATCATCTCGATCGAGACCAGCTTGTCGAAGCGCCGGCCCCGATCCCGGAGGCGTGCCGGAATCCGCTCCGGCAGATCCCGGTAGTCGTCCTGGAGCAGGGTCACCCGGTCCGCCAGCCCGGCGGCGTCGATCCGCTCCCGGGCATAAGCGTGCTGCGCGGCGGAGATCGTCGTGGTGGTCACCCGGCAACCGTACTCGCCGGCGGCGTGGAGGGCGAAGCTCCCCCAGCCGGTGCCGATCTCCACCACCTCGTCGCCCGGGCGCAGGTCGAGTGCCCGGCAGATCCGGTCGAGCTTCTCCCGCTGGGCCCGCTCGAGGCTCACTCCCGGCGTCGGGAAGATGGCGCACGAGTAGGTGAGGCTGGAGTCGAGGAACTGGGCGAAGAGCTCGTTGCCCAGGTCGTAGTGGTCCGCCACGTTGACGCGGCTGCCGGCCCGGCTGTTGACCCGGAGCAGGTGGCCGAGGCGGCCGAGCAGGCGACGGGGGGCGGCGAGCCCCCTCTCCAGGCCCTGGTTGATCCCGCGGTTGCGCGCGATCAGGCGGACCACGGCGACCAGGTCGTCCGCGTCCCACCACCCGGCGGCGTAAGCCTCTCCGGCGCCGACCGAGCCTCCCGCGGCCACCGCGCTCCAGAACCGCGGGTCCCGCACCGTGACCGTCGCCGCCGGCCGGTCATCGGCCGGCCGCCCGAGCCGGATGCGCTCGGAGCCCTCGACGATCGTCAGCTCCCCGCCCTCCAGGCCGTCGAGCCGGGCCAGGACCGCGCGCCGCGCGAGACGCGCACGGAGGGGTGCCGGGCGGTCCGCGGCCCGCGGGCCAGTGTGGACCTGCAGGGGAGACACGGTGGTGAACGACGGCTCGCGAGTGCTCATGTGGAGACCTCCTCTCCTGGGGTCGGGAAGGTGCCGGACCCGGCGTCCGGCGGTGGTTCGTCCGGTTCCCGGCCGGGCGCACCGGGCGCCGAGCGGGGATGCGGATGGAAGGGAGCCCCCTTGAGCCACAGGCGGCCGGCCTGCCAGTAGATGCGGCCGAGGGTCCTCAGGGTCATGGCGGGCTGGCCCAGGAGCAGCCGGACCATGCGCGCCCTGGTCAGCTCCCGACGCCGCAGGGCCAGAGTGGCGTCGAACGGGCGGACCGCGTTCCCCGGGTGCCAGCCCTCTTGCACGCCCCGCGTCTCCACGTGCACCACCAGCCGCTCGCCGGGGGCGGTGAACCGCCAGTCGTAGTCCAGGTCCATTCCCAGGAACGGGGAGACGTGGAACGCCTTGGCATGCCGGTAGCGCCGGGCTCCGGAGGCTCGGGGTCGGGCGCCGGAGGCTCGGGGCCGCTCCTCCGCGGGGCCGAGCACGTACAGGTGGCGCTCGCCCCACGGGGTGTTGGTGACCTCCGCGACCACCGCCTCCACCCGCTCGCCGGCGGCGTCGAAGCAGTAGAAGAAGGAGACCGGGTTGAAGCCGTGGCCGAAGGTGCGGGCCAGGGTGAGCAGCCGGATCGGGCCGGCGGGAGCGCGCCCGGTGCGCTCCCGCACCAGCCGCCGGGTGGACTCGGCGAGCGGCTCGTCCGCCGGGCCGTGGTGGTCCCGCCGGTCGAACCGGCCGGGGGCCGCGCGCCGGGCCGACCACAGGGGGATCCCGTCGAACAGCTCCGGTAGCTCGTCCAGGTCCAGCAGGAGCATGGCGAGCCCGTAGCGGAAGGAGTGCTCCACCGGAGTGAACCGCCGGTGGCGCAGGAACCCTTCGTAGACGGCGCTCTCCGGCATCGCTCAGGCCCCCTTCCTGGCCGGAGCCGGGGGCCGGGTGGGCCGGCTCGGCCGGCCGGTCCGAGCCGGCTCCAGCCTCCGGATGGACGGCTGCACCGCTCCGCCGGCGATCTCCCGGCCCGTGATCTCTCGCACCGCCTCCAGGGCGCTCACCACCCCGTCCTCGTGGAACCCGTTGCGCCAGTACGCACCGCAGTAGTGGATCCGGTCCACGCCACTCACCTCGTGCCGCCGCCCCTGGGCGGCGACACCGCCGAGGGTGTACACCGGGTGAGTCCAGGTGAACGACCGGAGCACCGTGCGGGGATCGACCCGGCCGGTCCGGTTCAGGGTGAGCAGCAGGGGGTCCGTGTCCGGAAGCCCCGGCAGGCCCTGGAGCCTGGAGAGGTCGTAGGTCACGGCGGCGCCCTGCGGCTCCCGGAGCCGGGCCGGATTTCCCGACCCGGCCGACCCGGTCGATCCGGCAGGGCCGGCAGGGCCGGGCACCCGGTAGTTCCAGCTCGCCCGCGCCCGGGGAGCCCGGGGCAGCACCGAGAGGTCGGTGTGCAGGACCCCCTCGTTGCGCTGGTAGGGGAAGGCGCCCAGCACCTCGCGCTCCGCCCGCGTCGGCTCCGCCAGCAGGGCCAGGGCCTGGTCGGCGTGGAGGGCGAGCACCACCCGGTCGAAGAGATCCGGCGCTCCCCGGACCGGCACCACCCGGACCCCGCCGGGTCCGGACGGGCCCGGCCGGACCCGCTCGACCCGCGCGATCGGGCTGTCCAGCCGCACTCGGTGGCGGAACGGCGCGCTCAGGGCCTCCACGTACCGGGCCGAGCCTCCGACCACCGTGCGCCACTGGAAGTGGCCGTCGACCGACAGCATGCCGTGGTTCGAGAAGAACCGGATCAGGAACGACGCCGGCATCTCGAGCGCCCCCTCCGGCGTCGCCGACCAGACGGCGGCGGTCATGGGCACCAGGTAGTTGTCCCGGAAGTACGGTCCGAAGCCGCCGGCGGCGAGGAGCTCGCCGAGAGTGATCTCCGGCCGGCGGCGCGCCAGCTCCGGCGCCCGCCGGTTGAACCGCACGATCTCGGCGAGCATGCCCAGGAAGGCGGGTCGCACCAGGTTGCCCGGCTGGGCGAAGAGCGTGGCGAGCGACGTGCCGCAGTACTCGAGGCCGGTGGCGCCGTTGGCGACCGAGAAGCTCATGTCCGACGGCCGGGTGGCGACTCCGAGCCGGCCGAACAGCCGGGTGAGCTCCGGGTAGGTGACCTCGTTGAACACCATGAAGCCGGTGTCCACCGGCACCGTGCGGCCCGCGTGCTCCACCTCCACCGTGCGGGCGTGACCGCCCAGATGGCCCGCCGCCTCGAAAACGGTGACCTCGTAGCGCGCTCCCAGCTCGGTGAGCCCGGCCGCCGCCACCAGTCCGGACACGCCGGCCCCCACGACGGCGATCCTCACGGGCCGGCTCGGGTGGTCGGGCGGTGCGACTGGGTCTGGACGGTGCATTCGGCGTCTCCTCGGCCCTGCACCCTAGAGTATTGACCATGACTTGTCAATCTTTTGTCTAGATTTTTCTTGACACAGGACCGGTGCCCGGGTACGGTTCCCCTCATGCACCGGACCGACCAGCCCCGGTGGGCGCTTCCCGTCAACGTGCTGCTGTACCAGGTGGGATGGTTCGCGTGCGTGCTCGGCGCGGCCCGCGGCGTGCCCTGGACCGGCCCGGCCGTCGCGGCGGGGCTGGTGACGGTCCATCTGCTCCTGACCGACCGGCCGGCGGCCGAGGGCCGTCTGATGCTGGCGGCGGTCGCCCTCGGCGTGGTGGTGGACGGCTCCCTGGCCGCCGCCGGCATGGTCCGCTACCCGGACGGCCTCCCGGCGCCGTTCCTGCCGCCGCTGTGGATGCTGTGCCTCTGGCCGCTGTTCGCCGCCCTGCTCCCCCACGCCCTCGCCTGGCTGCGCGGGCGGTTCCTCCTCGGCGCCCTGCTCGGGGCCGGAGGCGGCCCCCTCGCCTACCTGGGCGGCGAGCGGCTGGGGGCGATCGATCTCCCCGGCGGGGCCCTGCCCGCCGCCCCCCTCGCCGCCCTGGCCCTGGCCTGGGCGGTGGCGATCCCCCTGCTGCTCGCCCTCGAGGGGCGCCTCGTTCCGGGTCGGCCCGCCGGAGCCGCCTACCGGCCGATCGGCAGGTCCAGCCGCTCCTCGAGTCCGCTCTGATAGCGCAGCCACGCCACCTGGGCCGGCAGGTACCCCGGCTCGTACCCCAGGTACCGGCGCTCGCCGTCGTCACCCTCCTCGAAGCGCAGGATGCCGTGGTCGGCGTCCGGGTAGACCAGGAGCCGGATCGGCCGGCCGGCCTCCCGGAGCCGCTCCAGCGCGTCGATCGACCACCGGGTCGGCATGGAGTGATCCTCGCCGCCGAA
>JASFUJ010000022.1:0-12779 GCA_050050355.1 Acidobacteriota bacterium | reverse complement strand
TCCCGTCCCGGCTCGGGCTTCGGTCCGGCTCCTGACCGTGATCCTGAGCCTGGCCCTGGCCTTGGCGGCCTCCCCGGTGGCCCGCGCTCGGGACGGCGAGGGCGCCGGGGCGCCGCTCGACTGGGGAGGCCACCTGCGCCTGCGGTACTCCGCGGGCCGCGCGGCGGAGGAGAGCCTGTTCGCCTTCCTCGGCGGTGAGCGGCTCGTGGACCTGGCCCCGGAGGCGCGCCTGAAGCTCCGGGTCGGACCGTTCGGTCCGGACGACCGGCTGAGCCTGGAGGTCCACGCCGAGTCGGTGCTCCGGGCCGGCGACACGGTCGGGGCCGAGCGCCGGCTGGCCGAGCTGACCGAGTCGATCGGATCGGGTGCATTCGCGGAGCTCCTCGGGGGCGTGGTGGACGACGAGCGCCGGCTCTTCGACCTGACCACCACGGGTGAGGGGGCGCAGTACCGGGCCACCGAGAGGGTCGACCGTCTGGTGCTCGGCGTCCGCCCGGACTGGGGGAGCGTGCGCATCGGCCGCCAGGCGTTGACCTGGGGCAACGGCATGCTCTTCAACCCGATGGACCTGTTCAACCCCTTCTCGCCCACCGACGTGGAGCGGGACTACAAGGTGGGTGACGACATGGTGGTCGTCCACCGGCCGGGCACGGCCGGGGGGGACCTGCAGCTCCTCGGGGTGCCGCGGCGCGACCCGGCCACCGGGGACGTGGAGTGGGACGCGTCGTCGGTGGCGGCGAAGCTCCACCGCTTCCTCGACTTCGCCGGCTCGCTCGAGGTGGACCTGCTGGCGGCCCGCCACTACGGGGAGCCGGTGCTGGGCGGTGGGGTGAGCGGGTTCCTCGCGGGCGCGGTCTGGCGGGTCGACGCGGTCTGGTCCCGCCGCGGGGCCGGCCCCAGCGTCCGAGCCGGCGAGGCGGCCGGCGACGACTTCGTCGCCGCGGTGGCCAACCTGGACCGCTCCTGGACCTGGCGGGGCCGCAACGCCTACGGCTTCGTCGAGGTGTACTTCAACGGCCTGGGGCACGCCGACGCGGCGCGGGCGCTGGAGGACCCGGCGGTCCTGGAACGCCTCGCCCGGGGCGAGCTCTTCACCCTCGGGCGGCGCTATCTGGACGCCAGCGTGAACCTGGAAGCCCACCCGCTGGTCAACCTCTGGCTCACCACGATCCGCAACCTGGACGACGGCTCCGGCCTGGTTCAGCCCCGCCTGGTCTGGAACGCGCAACAGGACCTGGAAGTCGTCCTGGGGGCCGATCTCCACTACGGCGACCGGGGCAGCGAGCTGGGCGGCCTGGTCTTGCCCGGCCTCGGGAGCGTGGTTCCCGGGGACGTCCCGCCGGTCCTCGCATCCCCCGACCGGCTCTATCTCTGGGTGAGCCGGTATTTCTGAGCGGGCGCCTTCCTCCAGGCCCTTCGCCGCCCTTCGCTCGTTCGACCGGAACGGCCGGAGGTCGCCGGCCCGGAATCGATCGTGCATGTTGAAATCAGCCCCTCGAGCATC
Organism: Acidobacteriota bacterium; assembly: GCA_050050355.1. Classification (GTDB taxonomy): domain Bacteria; phylum Acidobacteriota; class Thermoanaerobaculia; order Multivoradales; family DATKCC01; genus JASFUJ01. Next base: position 11,275 of record JASFUJ010000022.1, on the reverse strand, counting down.
GAGGCGGACACCAGAATCTCCGACGAAAGGACGAACCACATGCCAGCCGATATCGAGCCCAACTCGAGCTTTGTCGCGATCCTTGGATTCTCTCTCCACTCGGTGGACGCCATGGAGCGGTGGAACCGCCGCTACGTGGTGGTCGCCGACCCGGCCTGGGAGGACTATTGCAAGGAGAACGACATTCCTTTCGTGCCGTGGAAGTTCGAGCAGCTCAACGAGACGTCGGTCCGGCTGTTCGAGCAGCTCAAGAAGCTCGGCGTCGAGCTGGCGGTCCCGCTGTACGAAGAGACCGTGGAGTGGGCCGGTGCGCTCAACTCCAGGCTGATGAACAAGCCGCGCCTCTACCCCTGGTCCTATCTCTTCCGGGACAAGGCGATGATGAAGCGCCGGGCCCAGATGGCGAACATCCCGGTGGGCGTGTTCGAGGAGGCGTTCAACCACCGGGACGTGCGCCGGTTCCTGCTGCGGGTCAACGAGGTGCTGCTCAAGCTGGACGGCGACCCCAACGACCCGATCCACATGAAGCCCTTCAACCTGGCCGGCAGCGCCGGACATCGGGTGATCCGCTACGACGAAGACATCACCGAGATCACGGAGAAGGAGTTCCCCTGCTTGCTGGAGAGCCATCTGGACGGCAAGGAGTTCGCGTGTGAGATCTTCATTCACGAGGGCAAGATCCGCTTCATGAACATCTCCGAGTACGTCAACCTGGGCCACTCGGTCTTCCTGCCCCCCTCGCCCGAGCTCGAAGACCGGCGGGAGCAGATCCGCGCGGCGAACCAGCGGCTGATCGACGCCTTCGAGATCGACTACGGCTTCATCCACCCGGAGTGGTTCCTGACCTCGGACGAGAAGCTCCATTTCGGCGAGGTGGCCTACCGGGTGCCGGGCGGCAACGCCTTCGAGCTGATCGAGCGGGCCTACGGGTTCAACGCCTACCAGGGGCAGGTGCTCTGCTCGGATCCGAAGACCACCGAGGAGGAGATCGAGGCCTTCTTCCCGGACGAGCGGTCCGCGGAAGGCCACGCCGGATGCCTGCTGGTCTACCCCCTGGTCCACGTGATCAACGGCCTGGAGTTCCCGGAGGAGCTGGAGAACCACCCCGCCTTCGAGCGCCACGACCTGTTCATGCCGGCCGAGCGGACGGTGGCCAAGCGCACCGCCTTCGGTACGCACTATGGCAACATCTTCTTCTACGGCAAGGATCCGGAGGAGATCCGCCAGTTGTGCCTGGACTACGAAGACCACCATTTCTACGTTTGATCCGAATGCTCTCGAGAACCCGAGCTCCGGCTCCGGAGGACCTGCGAGCATGAGCCGTGGACACACCGATCGGCCGGGGTCCGTGGAGCCTCTGATCCGCGAGCTCGAACGCGACCTCGACAACCTCGAGGCGGCGAAGCCGTTCGCCAAGGCGCTCCACCAGTCGCGGGTGCTCGGGGTGGCGCAGAAGCTCCTGGAGAGCCCCGAAGGGCTGGAAGCGCTCGACGGAGCGGCACCGCGGTTCGGCGACGCCGGCCTGTTCGTTGGCGGCGACTGGGATCGCCCGGACCTGCTGCAACCGGGGCTCGTGCGGGATACGTTGCTCGCCCGCGGCAGCAACCAGGCCCTCGAATGTCTGAGCGAGCTCCGGTTTCTGGCCATCGCCGAGGGGCGCTCGGAGCAGCCGGAGGTGTCACCGGCGGAGGCCCGGCGTTTCCTCCAGGAGGTGATGGCCCTCAACCTGGACGTCCTCTACCCGGAGGCGACCGAGGCCACCCGTGAGCTGACGGGTCCGCAGGCGGAGCGCGCCCGGCGGCTCCTGGAGCTCCTGGCCGACCGGCTGGGCGTCGACGGCATCCTGACGTCCCTGGTGGACGAGGCCGAGCGGGTGCTCGAGCACCGTCCGATCATGGTCCAGCGGATCGAGGCGATGATCCACACCGCCGCCCGGAGCCTGAAGCTCGACGGAGCGGTGGGGCCCCCGGAGCCGGGCGCCGAGTCCGGCCCGGGGACCACGCTCTCCCGCGCCCGGCGGCTGGTGGAGGCCCTCGAGGGACCGACCGAGCTGTCCCGGGCGTGCCGAGAGCCGGAGGCCTATCGGGAGCTGCTGACCGAGCTGCCGCCGGACGAGCTTCTCGCCGAGGCGCGCCGATTCGGCCGGACCATGCGTCATACGGGTCTGGTCGCGCCCCAGCACGCCACCCTGCTCCGGTTTCTCGCGGAGACCGCGCCGCGACACCTCTCCACGGGCCTGGGGCTCACCCGGGTCGGCCGGACCAGCCTGGCCGAGGGGCAGGAGCTCGTGGTCGAGCTGGTCCGCACGGCGGTCTGGCCCGAGACCGCGCGCTCGATCTACGGCCTCTACCGGATGCTCGAGGACGGCACCCTGTTCTTCCGGCCGGTGGTCCCCGGCCTGCGCCGCCTGATGGTGCTGCCGCTGCACGACCGGGTGGCGGCCCACCTGCTCGAGGCCAGCGGCCTCGACGCGCCGCCCTCCGCCCACGCGCTGCTGCTGGCCGGCACCGTGAGCGTCCTCGGGCAGCCCCGGGGCGTCGACCAGGGGCACAACCCGACCTGTCAGGCGGCCCGCGCCATCAGCCTGTGGGCGCAGAACGACGTGGGCCTGCTGCTCGACATCATCGCCTGTGCGGCGCGCGACGACGACATCACCCTGCACTTCGAGGGGGAGCCGATCCGCTCGGGGGCCCTGTCGTTCGGTCTGGCCGGGGACCTGCACCCGGAGCTCGATGCGGTCTCGCTGGTGCTCACGCCCCACCTGGACCGGATCTACATGGAGATGAGCCGCCGGACCATCGAGCGCCCCGGGGACGGCCACCGCTGGGTCAATCCCGAGCTCCACGGCTGGTGGGTCTACCGGGGGTTCGCGTCGGCGGTGCACGAGCCGACCGGTGCGATCCACGACTTCCGGCGGTTCGCCCGGCTCTTCTACGCCACCTACCACCCGGAGTACAACGGCGGCCGGGACCTGGTCTACGCGCAGCCGTGCGGTGTCGCGGTGACCAGCTCGCACGGCCTGTTCATCGGCTGGCACGCGGTGTCGATCCAGCGCGTGGCCCGGGACCCGGACGGCGCCTGGCGGGTCTACTTCTTCAACCCGAACCGGGACAAGGGCCAGGACTGGGGCCTCGGGGCGGTCACCTCCACCGGCGGGTACGGGGAGCTCGAAGGCGAGTCGTCGCTGCCCTTCCACCAGTTCGCCTCCCGTCTGTACGTGTTCCACTACCATCCCCGCGAGCTGGGCGACCCCGAGAGGGTGCCGGAGAGCCTGGTGGCACCGGTGGAGGAGGCGGCGCGCGCGAGCTGGGCCTCCGGCCGGGAGTGGTCGGACGAGCCGCTGGAGGGTGAGGGGTGAGGTCCGGCACGCGCGAGGCGTCCGGAGCCCGGCCGGTGTCGGTCTTCCATGACGACCGGATGCTCGGTCACCACCCGACCGGCTGGGATCCGGATCATCCCGAGTGGACGGCGGCGGTCAAGGAGCTGCTCGCGGCCCAGTACGGCGTGGAGCACGCCGAGGAAGACTACAAGCACCCCGAGCGGCCGGAGCGACTGGAAGCGGTGCGCGACCGGCTGCAAGAGAGCGGCCTCCGGGAGCTCCGCTGGGTGCGACCCGGTCCGGCGGGCCGGGAAGAGCTCGGTCGGGTGCACACCCGGGAGCACCTCCGGTTCATCGAGTCTCTCCGGGGGCGCCACGCCTGGCTCGACCTCGACACCACGGCGGTCTCGCCCGGCAGCGTCGCGGCCGCCGCGCTGGCCGCGGGCGCCGGCGTGAGCGCGGTGGAGGAGGCGACCCGTGCCTTCTGCCTGGTCCGCCCGCCGGGTCACCACGCGTTCGCGGATCGAGCCAAAGGGTTCTGCCTATACAACAACGTGGCCGTGGCGGCCGCGCACGCCCGAGCGGCGCTGGGATGTCGTCGGGTGTTGATCGTCGACTGGGACATGCACCACGGCAACGGTACCCAGGAGATCTTCTACCGGGACCCGGACGTCCTCTTCTTCGACACCCACTGCGAGGCCCCGTTCTACCCGGGGTCCGGCCTGGCCGAAGAGACCGGCAGCGGCGCGGGCCTCGGAGCCACCATCAACGTCCCGCTGCCACGGGGCAGCGGCAATGCCGCCGTGCTCGCCGCGTTCGAGCGGATCCTGGTGCCGGCGGCGGACGCGTTCCGGCCGGAGATCGTCCTGGTCTCGGCCGGCTTCGACGCGCACCACCTGGACCAGACCTTCACCATGGACGAGACCGGATTCGCCCATCTGTGTCACCTGGTCCGCGACCTCGCCGACCGCCACGCCGAAGGCCGGATCGTCCTGATGCTGGAGGGTGGGTACCACGCGGAGTCCCTGTCAGCCAGCGCGGTCGCCTGCATGGGGGTGCTCGCCGGGCGCCCGCTCCCGGCATTGACCACGGATCCCGCCGACCCGGGCCTGGAGAGGGTCGCGACGATCGTGGACTCTCACCGGCGGTAGGCGGGGCGAGCGGTGGTAGGCTGGACCCGCACTCCCGCCGAAGATCAACCGCGGGCTCCGATCCCACGAGATGCCCGCAAGGAGACGATGATGAGGAAGACGGTCCTGCTCTGTGCCCTGTCGATTCTTCTCGTCGCGGTTTCCGCGCCGATTCCGCTCACGGCCCAGGAGACTCCGGAGGCGATGGTGCAAGCCTACGACGGCCTTGCCGATTCGATCCTCGGCCTGCGCCAGGCGGAGAAGAGCTTCGTCCAATCGATCCTGGAGCACCATTACCACGAGGCCAAGCTGGCCGTGAAGGCCGGTGAGTACGACGCCGCCGCGGCCGAGGTGGCCCTGTTCGCCAACGAAGGGGACAACGCCGTCGCCGGCGTGCGCAAGCGGCTGCTCGAGGGTGGCCACCACTACAACGCCGAGGGCGAGGAGAAGGGCGTCTACGAGCCGGGCTTCGTGATCGTCACCCGCGAGGCCAAGGAGAAGGTTCTGGCGGCGGCCTCGGCGCTGCGCCAGGCCGACGGCGAGGACGCGGCCAAGGCGGCCTGGAAGGACTTCGCGGCCGTGGTGAAGGACCTCCTGGGGGAGTGATCCGCCTGCGGCCGATCGCGCGGCGGGTTGGCCGCCTGCTGGTCGTCCACTCTCTCCTGTCGGTCCCGGCGGGGGCTGCGTCCGGCGATGCCGCGCAGTCCCCGCCGTCGCGCTTCGTCGACGTCGCCCGGGAGGTGGGGCTGGTCCACCCGACCTGGTGCGGCGGCGAGGAGAAGCCGCACCTGCTGGAATCGGGGGGGACTGGCCTCGCCCTGGTCGACTACGACGGCGACGGGGACCTGGACCTCTACCTGGTCAACGGCTGGCGCCTCGGCGGCCCCGAGAGCCCGCGCGAGATCCTGGAACGGGGGAAGAACCGCCTCTATCGCAACCGGGGGGACGGCACCTTCGACGACGTCACCGAGCACGCCGGCGTCGGCTCCGAGGAGTGGGGCACCGGGATCGCCGCCGGCGACTTCGACGGCGACGGCTGGACGGACCTGTTCGCCACCAACTTCGGTCCCGACGTCCTCTACCGCAACCGGGGGGACGGCACCTTCGAGGAGGTCGAGGGGGCTCCGTCGATCGACGGCTGGTCGACCGGCGCGGTCTTCTTCGACGCCGAGGGCGACGGGGACGATGACCTGTTCATCGCCGGGCAGGTGGACTGCACGCTGGAGGAGGTCCTCGACGCCGAGCCGGAGCTCGAATGGGAGGGCGCGATGGTCATGCTCGGCCCCTTCGGGCTCGACGGGCTGGCCAACCGGTACTTCGAGAACCTGTCGGACGAGATCGAGGGCGGGGACGCCTCTCCGGGCGATCGCTCGCCCTTCCGGGAGGCCACGGCCGAGGCCGGTCTCACCGACAAGGGGGAGTTCTACAGCTTCGCCGTGGCCGCCCTGGACCTGGACGACGACCTGGACCTCGACCTCTACGTGGCCAACGACTCGAACCCCAACTACCTCTACGAGAACCGCTCCGAGAGCGGCGGGCCCGCGCGCTTCCAGGAGGTCGGCCTGTGGAGCGGAGCGGCCCTGGACCAGGGGGGCAACGCCCAGGCCGGCATGGGGGTCGCCACCGGCGACGTGGACGGGGACGGCCGTGCCGACCTGGTGGTCACCAACTTCTGGCGCGACGCCACCACCCTGTACCGGAACCTCGGAGACCTGATCTTCGAGGACGCCACCCGTCCTCTCGGGGTGCGGGACCCCTCCTATCAACCACTCTCCTGGGGGACCGCCCTGGGCGATCTGGACCTGGACGGCGACCTGGACCTGTTCATCGCCAACGGTCACATCTTCCCCCAGGCGGACGACGTGCCGTCGGCGCAGACGAGCTATGCCCAGCGCAACCTCCTGCTGGTCCAGGAGGAGGGGCGGTTCGTCGACGTGAGCGACCGGGCCGGCCCGGGCCTCGAAGTCGTCGAGTCGAGCCGCGGCCTGGCGGTCGGCGATGTGGACGGGGACGGCGACCTGGACCTGGCGATCTCCAACGTGGACGCGCCGCCGACCCTGCTGCGGAACGACGCGGGGGAGGCCGAGGGGGTCGGGTCCCCCCGCCACTGGCTCCTCGTGGACGCTCCGGGGGTGCTTCGCGCCGAGCTCCGGGTCGGCGGCGTGCGCCGGGTCCGCCACCGGGTCCTCGGATCCTCCTACGTTTCGGTGAGCGACCGGCGCTTCCACTTCGGCCTCGGCGGGGCCGAACGGGTCGAGGGCCTGCGCCTCGTCCACCCGGACGGCCGGACGCTGGAGATCACCGGCCTCCCGGCGAACCGGGCCCTGGTGATCCCCTGACCTCCGGCCGGGAGCCCTCTCGGCGTGCTGGATCGTTTTTTCATCTTGTTTTCCGATAAACGATAGATTATGCTTGCTTCATGTCTACAATCCACCGGCACTGCACGGTCGAAGCGGACGACGAACCGGGCAGATGAGCTTCTCGGGCAAGCTGCACGACGTCGGGTTGCAGGATCTCCTGTTGATGATCGCCAGCCGGCGGCGCAGCGGCCGGCTCACCCTGCGCAGGGAGGGTGCGGAGGCGGTCCTCCTGTTCCGCGGCGGCAAGATCCTCGCCGCCGTCTCCAGCGCCGATCCCCAGACCCTCGGTAGCCTGCTCCTCACCGAAGGGCACATCACCGAGCAGGATCTCTACCGGGCGCTCGAGCTCCAGCGGCAGGCCCCGGGTGGGGAGCGCCTGACCGGGGTCCTGGAGCGCACGGGAGCGGTCTCGAAGCACGTCCTGGAGGAGGTCGTCCAGCGCAAGGTGGCGAGCGTGATCGAGGACCTGCTGAGCTGGACCGGCGGCTACTTTCACTTCGTTCCGGCCCACGTCGCGGGTCATGGCGAGGTGGAGGTCGACGCCGGGCAGTTCGTGGGGCGCCCGGGGCTCGGCCGCTTCGGGGATCATCTGCTGACATCGGAGGTTCCGGACGAGGCACCGGGCGAGCCGGCGCCGGTCACCGAGAACCCGCCGGGGGTGGTGGGGGACGCCGCGGCGTCGATCGCCACGCTGGCGCCCCTGCCCGCGGTGACCGGAGAGGTGACGCTCAGGATCCTCGAGGCGGCCAAGAGCCACCTGGGGCACGGAGTGCTGTTCGTGGTGAGCCACGATGCGTTCCGTGCCGTCTCCCGGTTCGGGGTTCGGTCCGGCGCGGAGGCTCCGGATCCGGACGCCCCCGGGAGTCGGGACCTGCGGATACCCCTGGAGGAGCCGTCAATCCTGCGGGACGCGGTGGAGCGGGGAGAACCGGTCCGGGGAGCGCCGGAGGACACCGAATGGAACCGTCTCCTGTTCGACCGGCTCGGTGGCGTCCGGCCCGCCGAGGTGCTGGCGATTCCGGTGACGGCGCGCGAACGCACCCTCCTGGTGCTCTACGGAGACCGGCTCGCCGACGACCGTCCGATCGGGGAGATCCACCGGCTCGAGCGGGTGGCGTTCGAGGTCGGCGTGGAGATCGAGCGCGGCCTGGCGGAGCGGCGGCGGCGGCGGCTCGAGGAGCTTCCGGCGTTGGAGTCGATGGAGTCGCCGGCCGGGGGGATCGACGGGGAGTCGCTTTCGGAGCTGTCCAGGAAGCTGGATCACCTGGCGCGGCAGAACGAGACCATCATCCACGAGTTTCGGGCCCGGGAGCAGAGCCTCTGGCACCTGGCTCACCACGATCCCCTCACGGGCCTGCCCAACCGATTCCTCTTCTGGGAGCTGTTGAGGAAGGAGCTCGCCCACGCCCGCCAGGAGAAGAGCCTCGTGGCGGTCGCCCTGTTCGACATCGACCACTTCAAGGACTTCAACGACCGGTTCGGCGAGGAGTTCGGCGACGAGCTGCTGTCCGAGGTCTCCCGGAAGGTCTCCGCCATCGTGCGCGACGAGGACACGCTGGCCCGTCTCGGTGGGGACCGCTGGGCCCTCGTGATCCCCAAGGGGCGGCGGGCGGACAACGTGATGCTGGTGGTACGCCGGGTGTTCGAGGAGTTCGGCGAACCGCTGCCGGTCGAGCAGGACCGGATCCGCCTCTCCCTCAGCATGGGGATCAGCATCTTCCCGGAGGACGGCTCCGCGCCGGGAGAGCTGGTGCGCAACGCCGAGGTCGCCCTCAAGCGGGCGAAGCAGGCCGGCAGGAACAACTTCCAGGTCTTCATGCCGGCCATGAACGAGTGGGCGCAGGTGCGGATGGAGCTGGCCCAGGACCTGCGGCGAGCGGTGGCACGGAGCGAGGACCTGTTCGTCCTGTTCCAGCCCATCGTCTCCGTGGAGTCCGGCGCCCTGGTGGGAGGCGAGGCCCTCCTGCGGTGGAAGCCGCCGGAGCGCTCTCCGATCGAGGCGCAGACGCTGGTCGAGCTGGCCGAGGACACCGGCCTGATGCCGGCGCTCGGCTCGTGGGTGTTGCGGGAGGCCTGCCTGTGGAACGCGCGCTGGCAGGAGGCGACTCCGGGCGTTCCGGTCTCGGTCAACGTCTCCATCCGCCAGTTCCAGGCCGGAGACCTGGTGGAGTCCGTGGTCCGGGCCCTGGACCAGACGAGCCTCGCGCCGGAGCTCCTGCGGCTGGAGATCACCGAGAGCATCGCGGCTCAGAACGAGCCCGAGGTTCGCGACTGCCTCGACCGGCTCCACAAGCTGGGGGTGGAGGTGGTGCTCGACGATTTCGGTGCCGGGTACTCGTCCCTCAGCTACCTCATGCGCTACTCGGCGACCGGCTTGAAGATCGACCGTTCGTTCGTCCGCGGGGTCCCTCACACCGCCCAGGGGTGCGCCGTGGTCGAGGCGACCATCGGCCTGGGACGGCAGCTCGGGCTGGACGTCGTGGCCGAGGGGGTCGAGCGCGACGAGCAGCTCGAGTTCCTGCGCGTGCGCGGCTGCCCGTTCGCCCAGGGCACCCTGCTGAGCGAGCCGGTCCTCCCGGAGGTCTTCCAGTCGTTGTTGCGGAAAGGGCGCCTGGCGGGAGGGCCCCCGACGGCGGGCGGGATGCCGTCGTCTCCGACCACCCCGCCGACGCCCTCCACCCCGTAGGGCGGGACCGAACCCTCCGTCCGGAGGGTGAAGCGGACCGGCCGGCATGGCATAATTCGGACATTGAAGCGGTGAGTTGGTGCAATTCGGCCGCTCACGGACCATCGATCCCAGCCCCGGAGGAGAGCCCCCATGGCAACCACGTCCGCACGGAACCTCTTCGGAGGCGCCGCCGCCGGTCGTCTCCGTCGTCTCGCCGCCCTGCTCACGGGCAGGACCGGCCGCAAGTGGCACCGCTCGTTCCGGCTGCGGATCCTGGTGCAGAGCGGGTTCGCCGTGACCTGCGTCCTCCTGGGCGTCCAGCTCGCCCGGTTCGTGGCCGCGGCCCGTTCCGGAGCGCCGGTTCTGCCGCAGCGCCCGCCCGGGGTGGAGGGCTTCCTGCCCATCGGCGGGTTGCTCGGGATCGTCGACTGGGTCCACCAGGGGAGCCTGAACGCGGTTCACCCGGCGGCGACCGTGCTGCTGCTGACCTTCCTGGCCGTGGCGTTGCTGGCCCGCAAGAGCTTCTGCTCGTGGATCTGCCCCGTGGGCTTCCTCTCCGACCTGCTGGCCCGGCTCGGCCGCGTCTTCTTCGGTCGCAATTTCCGCATCTGGCGGTGGCTCGACGTCCCGCTGCGCGGTCTCAAGTACCTGCTGCTGGGGTTCTTCGTCTGGGCGATCTCGCGGATGTCCGCGGAGGCGGTCCGGGCGTTCATCGAGTCGCCCTACTACCGGCTCTCCGACATCCGGATGGGGATGTTCTTCGTCGAGCTGTCGGGCTTCGCCGCGGGCTTCATCTCTCTCACGGCGGCGGCCTCGATCCTGTGGAAGGGGTTCTGGTGCCGGTACCTGTGCCCCTATGGCGCCCTGCTCGGCCTGGTCTCCTGGCTCTCTCCGCTGAAGGTGCGCCGCGACCCGGTGAGCTGCATCGACTGCGGCTTGTGCGACAGGGCCTGCGCCTCCAGGCTGCCGGTGTCGCGCAAGACGGCCGTCATGAGCCCGGAGTGCACCGGGTGCCTCGACTGCGTGGCCGCGTGTCCGGTGAAGGACGCCCTGGGGATCGGGCTCCCCACGCTCGCCGGGCGGGTGCGTTCGGCGTCGGGATCGGACGGCTCGCCGGCCAAGGGCGGAAGGCCGCGATGGCTGCCGGTTCCGGCCTACGCGGCGGTGATCCTGGCCCTGTTCTTCGCCGGCTACCTGGGAGCCCGCGCCGCCGGGACCTGGGACAACGCCATCACCGGCGCCGAGTACCGCTACCGCCTGCGCCAGGAGGCGGTCGAGCTCTACGCCCACCCGGACGTGGACGGCCGGGTGCCGACCACGCACGGGGTGGCGACCTCACGTTGACGACTCCTCGCCTTCCGGCTCGCGCCCGGGGGAGCGACGCGACGGCGGGCGTCCACCAGGATCGCCCGCCGCCCGGAGCTCGCGGATGAGCTGCTCGGCTCGCGACGCCTCCGCTGTTCAGTCGCTACAGCAGGTGCACACGTAGTACCCTCGACCGAGCTCGATATACCCGATGAAGGTCCAGCCGTTGTTCGCGCAGTAGTCCATGCACGGTCCCGGATCCGGCTCGTTCACGAAGGTCGTGTACTCCTTCCCCTGGTCGCTGCAACTCAAGCTCATGTCCAGGGCGCCGTCGGTGGGGTTCAGCGGCAGAGGGGTGGCCGGGGCGCTGAGCTCGGGGTTCGCATCGGGGGTCGCCACTGCATCGGGGGTGGCCGCCCGGGCGGGCGGCGCGCCGGTGACGGCGAGCAGGGCGAGGCAGGCGAGGACGAGAGTAAGGGTCTTCACGGCGTTC
>JASFUJ010000021.1:0-13147 GCA_050050355.1 Acidobacteriota bacterium | reverse complement strand
GATCTCCATCAGCCGCTTGATGTTCTGGCTGACCTCCTTGCGCAGGTCACCCTCCACCCGGGCGTCCTCCTGGATCACCGACCGGATGCGCCGGACCTCGTCCTCGGTCAGGTCCTTGACCTTGGTGGTCTCGTCCACGTTGGCCTGGCCCAGGATCTCCTTCGATCGCGACTGGCCGATGCCGTAGATGTACGTGAGCCCGACCCAGACCTGCTTGTTCTGGGGCAGATCGACTCCTGCGATGCGTGCCATCGTTCTCTATCCCTTCGTTGGTCGGTCGGGCGCGATCAGCCCTGACGCTGCTTGTGCTTGGGATTGTCGCAGAGAACCCGGACGACCCCCTTGCGACGCACCACCTTGCACTTGGGGCACATCTTTTTCACCGAAGCGCGAACTTTCATTTCACACGCCTACCTTTCCCTGCTCGTCCCTGCTCGTGCCCGCCGCCGGCGGGGCGTTTGCGCCCCGGGCGCCGACGAGCCGCCGCGTCACTCTCTCAGTCGAAAGACGATCCGGCCACGGCTGAGATCGTACGGTGAGAGCTCCACTCTCACCCGGTCGCCCGGCAAGATCCGGATGAAGTGCTTGCGCATCTTCCCGGAAATGTGGGCGAGTACCTTGTGGCCGCTGTCGAGCTCTACCCTGAACATGGCGTTCGGCAGGGCCTCGATCACCGTCGCTTCGACTTCAACGGCCTCTTCTTTCGCCAAATTCCTGTTCTCCATCGGCCGCGGCCGGCGGAGGCACCGTCTGCCACCCTTCCGGCCTCACGAGGCGACCGCCGCGGCGACCCGGGCGGTCTCTCGCGAGACCCCCAGGATCCACGGTCCTTCCTCGGTCACCGCGACCGAATACTCGAAATGGGCCGAGAGCGTCCGGTCCTGTGTCCGGGCGGTCCAACCGTCCGGATCGGTCGTGTGCTCGGGCCGGCCCACGTTGACCATCGGCTCGATGGCCAGGACCAGTCCCGGCTTCAGCCGGGGCCCCTTCCCCGCGGTCCCGAAGTTCGGCACCTGCGGGTCTTCGTGGAGCGAGGTGCCGACCCCGTGGCCGACGAACTCCCGGACGACCGAGAAGCCCTCCGACTCCACGTGGCGCTGCACGGCGTGCCCGATGTCGCCCAGCCGGCCGCCGGGGCGCGCCCGCTCCACCGCGAGCAGCAGCGCCTCCCGGGTGACCCGGAGCAGGCGCGCGGCCTCCTCCGAGACGGTCCCCACCGGGAAGGTGCGGGCCGCATCGCCGTAATATCCCCTGTACACGACGCCGCAATCGACGCCGACCACGTCGCCCTCCTCGAGGGGGCGATCGTCGGGGACCCCGTGGACGATGACGTCGTTGATCGACGTGCACAGCGTCGCCGGGTACCCCCGGTAATTCAGAAACGCCGGGGCGCCGCCGGCCGCGCGGATCGTGGCCTCCGCCCAACGGTCGAGCTCCCGGGTGGTCACCCCCGGGGCGATCCGCTCGGCGATGCCGTCGAGGACCCGGTGGACGATGTGGTTCGCCTCGTCCATCAGCGCCAGCTCCCCGCGCGACTTCAGCACCATCACCCGACCACCTCCACGATGCGCGAGGTCACCTCCTCGATCGACGCGTCGCCGTCGACCTCCTCGAGGAGCCCCTTCGCCCGGTAGTGGCCGATGAGCGGCTCGGTCTTCTCCCGGTAGACCCTCTGGCGCTCCCGGATGACCTTCTCCGTGTCGTCCGCCCGCTGCCGCGCCAGGGACCGGCGCACCAGCTCGTCCTCGGGCACGTCGATCAGCACGACCGCTTCGACCCCGCCTCCGGACGCGGAGAGGATCGAGTCCAGGGTCTCCGCCTGCGGCAGCGTCCGCGGATAGCCGTCCAGGATGAAGCCCTCCCGGGCATCGTCCCTGGCCAGCCGCTCCCGGACCACCTCCGCCATGGTGTCGTCGTCCACCAGCGCGCCGGAGTTCATGATCGACTCGACCCTCCGGCCCAGCTCGGTCCCCTCCTCCACCGCCTCGCGCAGCATGTCGCCGGTGGAGATATGGGGCACATCGAGCTCCTTCGCGATGCGCTCGGCCTGGGTCCCCTTGCCGGAGCCGGGCGGTCCCAGGAGCACCAGCTTCCGGGTGTCAGCCTCGGCGGCCACGAACCCTCCCACGCTTCATGAAGCCCTCGTAGTTGCGCATCACGAGCTGGCTTTCGACCTGCTGGACGAAGTCCATCGCCACGCCGACCACGATGAGCAGCGAGGTGCCGCCGAAGTAGAAGTTGATCCCCATGCCCTCGGTGATGAACTGGGGCAGGTTGGCGTCCAGCCAGGGACCGATCCCGGGCAGGGAGGCGACCCGGACGCCCGCCAGCAGCAGGTCGGGCAGCACCGAGACCGCCGCCAGGTACAGGGCGCCCACGAGGGTGATCCGGGTGAGGATCCGGTCGATGTACTCGGCGGTCCGCTTGCCGGGCCGGATGCCCGGGATGAACCCGCCGTACTTCCGCATGTTCTCCGCCAGGTCGGCCGGGTTGAAGATGATCGAGACGTAGAAGTAGCAGAAGAAGACGATCGCCGCCACGTACATCAGGTAGTAGATCGGCTGGCCGTAGCCGATCGCCTGGGCGATCTGCTGCACCCACTCGTTCTGCTGGAAGAAGCCGGCGACGGTGGCCGGCAACATGACCACCGAGCTGGCGAAGATCACCGGGATCACGCCGCCGGTGTTGACCCGGAGCGGCAGGTAGGTGGACTGGCCGCCGTAGACCCGGCGCCCGACGACCCGCTTGGCGTACTGGACGGGGATCCGGCGCTGCGAGCGCTCCATGTAGACGATGAAGGCCACGACCAGGAGCATGAAGATGATCAGGATCAGCATCTGCACCAGGCCGAGCTCGCCGACCCGGACCATGCCGAAGGTGTCCACGATCGCCGGGATGAGCCCGACGACGATACCCGCGAAGATGATCAGCGAGATGCCGTTGCCGATGCCGCGCTCACTGATCTGCTCGCCGAGCCACATGACGAAGGCGCAGCCGGTGGTGAGCGTGAGGATGGTCATCAGCACGAAGCCGATGCCCGGGTCGGGCACGATCGGCGCGCTGCCCTGGCCGGGGTTCATGTTCTGGAGCCAGAACGCGATGCCGGTCGACTGGATGAACGAGATGACCACCGTGCCGTAGCGGGTGTACTGGGTGATCTTGCGCCGGCCGAGCTCGCCCTCCTTCGAGAGCTTCTCCAGGTATGGCCAGACCACCGTCAGGAGCTGCAGGATGATCGACGCGGTGATGTAGGGCATGATGCCCAGCGCGAACACCGCGACCCGCGACAGGCTCCCCCCGGTGAAGGTGTTGACGAACCCGAGGATCCCCTGCTGGCCCTGTTGCATCATCTCGAGCAGGGCCTGGGGATCGATTCCCGGCGTCGGGATGTAGCACCCGACCCGGTAGACCGCGAGCAGCGCGAACGTGAACATCAGCCGCTTGCGCAGGTCCGGGATGGCGAACATGTTGCGGAAGCTGTCGATCACTTCGGGAGCTCCTCGCAGGTTCCGCCGGCCGCCTCGATCTTCCGGCGCGCCGACTTGGAGAACGCGTGTGCCTTGACGGTCAGGGCGCGATCGATCTCTCCGTCCCCGAGGATCTTGAGCAGCCTGCCCCGCCGCACGAGCCCGGCCTCCGCCAGGCTCTCGGGGGTGAGCTCCGCCCCGCCCTCCGCGTCCAGCGCGGAGAGCTGATCCACGTTGATCACCGCGTACTCGGTCCGGAAGATGTTGGTGAAGCCGCGCTTCGGCACCCGGCGGACCAGCGGCATCTGGCCGCCCTCGAAGCCCGGGCGCCGGCGGTAGCCGGAACGGGACTTCTGGCCCTTGTGGCCGCGCCCGGCGGTCTTGCCGAGCCCGGAGCCGGGACCGCGACCGACCCGCTTTCTGGCCTTCTTGCTTCCCCTGGCCGGGGCGAGATCGTGAAGTTTCATGATTCGTCCTCGAGGATTTCCACCAGATACGGAACCTTCGCCACCATGCCGCGGACCGCCGGCGTGTCTTCGCGCTCCACGGTGTGGCGGATGCGGCGCAGACCGAGCCCTCTCAGCACCTCCCGGTGCCGCCGGTTGGTTCCGATGATGCTCCGCACCTGGCGGATCTTGATCGTCTTCGTCGTCTCGTCAGCCATCTCGAACATTCCTCGCCGTCGCTGGACGCCGCTCTTCCGGCAATCGACTCTCTCAGCCGCTCTTCGCGGCGCTCTCGGCAGCCTCGGCGGTTTCGGCCTGCGGCGCAGGCTCCGCCTTCGGCTTCTCCTGCGCGGCCGCCGGCTCGCCGAGCCCGCGGAGGCGCCGGACCTGGCGCTGCGAGCGCAGGTCGAGCAACCCCGCGAAGGTCGCCTTGACCACGTTGTGGGGGTTGGTCGTGCCGAGGGACTTGGTCAGGATGTCCTGGATCCCGGCGGTCTCGAGCACGGCGCGCACCGGGCCGCCGGCGATCACCCCGGTTCCGGGGGACGCGGGCTTCATGAGCACCCGGCCGGCGCCGAACACCCCGGTGACCTCGTGCGGGATGGTCCCCTCCACCATCGGGATCTCCACCATGTTCTTCTTGGCGATCTCGATCCCCTTGCGGATCGCGCTCGGGACCTCCTTGGCCTTGCCGGAGCCGTAGCCCACGCGGCCACTGCCGTCGCCGACCACCACGAGCGCCGAGAACGAGAAGTTCTTCCCGCCCTTGACCACCTTGGTGACCCGGTTGATGTGGACGACCTGCTCGAACAGGTCGCTGTCGCGCTCGAAGTTCCTAGCCAAGACGTCCTCCTAGAATTCCAGGCCCTTGTCCCGGGCACCGTCGGCGACCTCCCGGACCTTGCCGTGGTAGATGTAGCCGCCGCGGTCGAACACCACCTTCTCCAGCCCCTGGGCCTTGGCCCGCTCGGCGACGGTCTCGCCGACCAGGCGCGCGGCCTTCTTGCCGCCGGTCGAGCCTTCGAGCTGTGCGCGCAGGCTCGGCTCGAGCGACGCCGCGGAGGCCAGTGTGACTCCGCGGAGATCGTCGATCACCTGGGCGTAGATGTAGCGGCGGCTCTTGAACACCGCGAGCCGCGGCCGCTCCGCATCGCCCCGCACCTTCGAACGCACCCGCAGGTGGGCCCGCTTGCGGCGGAGCCGCTTCTCCCTCGTCTTCTTCACCAGATGCTCAGCCATCGAACGCTCCTCACTTGGCGCCGGCCTTGCCGACCTTGCGCCGCAGGATCTCGCCGGCGTACTTGATTCCCTTGCCCTTGTACGGATCGGGCTTGCGCAGGCGCCGGATCTCCGCCGCCACCTGCCCGACCTGCTGCTTGTCCGCCCCGGTGACCGTGACCTTGTTGGCCTTGGGGTCCGCTTCGATGTCGATGCCCTCCGGGATCGGGAAGATCACCGGGTGCGAGAAGCCGAGCGCCAGGTGGAGCTCGCTCCCCTTGACCTCCGCGCGGTACCCCACGCCGACGATCTCCAGCTCCTTCTTGAAGCCGCTCGAGGCGCCTTCCACGGCGTTGGCCAGCAGCGATCGCAGCAGGCCGTGCATCGCCCGGTTCGGCCCCTCGTCGTCGGGCCGGGACACGGTGACGACCCCGTCCTGCACGTCCACCGGAAACCCGTCGAACACGGGCTGCGAGACCTTGCCCTTGGGGCCTTCGGCGGTGAACACCCCGCCCTCCAGGGAGACCTTGGTCCCCTGCGGGATCTCGATGGGCGCTTTGCCGATTCTAGACATGCCTGGCTCCCCTTTTACCAGATGTGACAGAGCACTTCACCGCCGATCCCGCGCTCGCGCGCCTGGTCGTCGGTCAGCAGCCCCTGGGAGGTGGACACGATCCCCACGCCGATCCCGTTGCGGACCGGCGCCAGCTCCGCGGCCTTGCGGTAGACCCGCCGGCCGGGCTTCGAGACGCGCTCCATGTGCTCGATCGCCGGAGTCCCCAGGTCGTCGTAGCGCAGGTAGACCCGCAGCTTGTTGACCGGGGTGTCCTCCACCAGCCGGAAGTTCCGGATGAACCCCTGGTCCTTGAGGATCTTGGCCATTTCCACCTTGAGCCGCGACGTCGGCACGTCCAGCCGATCGTGCTTGGCCAGGTGGGCGTTGCGAATCCGGGTCAGAAAATCCGAAATCGGATCTGTGGTGCTCATCGGTACGATTCTCCTCGGGCTCTTCCGCTGCTACCAGCTCGACTTGGTGACGCCCGGCAGGTAGCCCTGCAACGCGAGGTTGCGGAAGCAGATCCGGCACAGGGCGAACTTCCGCAGGAACCCCCGCGGACGGCCGCACCTCCGGCAACGGTTGCGATGCCGCACCGAATACTTCGGCTTCATTCTGGACTTCGCCTTCTTCGCCTCGGTCGCCATTCTTCTGTTCTCTCTTCCTCGTTCCGTTCGCCGCCCCGGCGCGCACCCGCCCTAGCGGGCGAAGGGCATCCCCAGCTCGCGCAGCAGGTACCGGGCGCGCTCGTCGTTGCCGGCGGTGGTCACGATGGTCACGTTCAGCCCCTTGACCTTGTCGACCTTGTTGAGGTCGATCTCCGGGAAGATCGTGTGCTCCCGGATGCCGAGGGTGTAGTTCCCGCGGCCGTCGAAGCTCCGGTTGGACACGCCGCGGAAGTCCCGCACCCGGGGCAGCGCCACCGTGATCAACCGGTCCAGGAACTCCCACATCCGCGCCCCGCGCAGGGTCACGCGACAGCCGATCGGCATGCCCTCGCGGATCTTGAACGACGCGATCGACTTCTGGGCGCGGGTGATCGTCGGTCGCTGTCCGGCCAGGGCCGCCAGCTCCTCGACGGCCTCGTCCAGGATCTTGATGTTCTGGACGGCCTCGCCGACCCCCATGTTGAGGGAGATCTTCTCCAGGCGGGGAACCGCCATGGGGTTCTCCAAGCTGAACTCTTCGGCCAGCTTCGGAGCGATCTCCTCGACGTAGAGTCGCCTCAGCCGGGGAACGTAGCCGTTACCGGCGCTCTTCGTTTCGTCAGCCATCTCTCGAGCCTTCTCCAAGCATTCGGGCGGTCGTCCTGTCTCAGCTCAGGGTCGCGCCGCAGTTCTTGCACACGCGCACGGCGCCGCCGGTGTCGAGCCGCTGACGGCCGAGACGGGTCGGCTCGTTGCAGCTCGGACAGATCACCTTCAAGTTCGAGACGTGGATCGGCGCTTCGCGCTCCAGGATGCCGCCCTGGACCCCCGCCTGCGGGTTCGGGCGGGTGTGGCGCTTGATCATGTTGATCCGCTCCACGATCGCTCGCCCTTCGGAGGGAAACACCCGAAGGACTTTCCCGGTGGCCCCGCGGTCGCGTCCTGCGACCACCAGCACCTGATCGTTCTTCTTGACCTGGACCTTCTGCATCAGAGCACCTCCGGCGCCAGCGAAACGATCTTCATGAACCGCTTCTCGCGAAGCTCCCGGGCGATGGGGCCGAAGACGCGGGTGCCGATCGGCTCGCCCTCTTCGGTCACCAGGACCGCGGAGTTGGTGTCGAACCGGATGTAGCTGCCGTCGCGACGCCGATGCTCCTTGCGGGTCCGCACGATCACCGCCCGGACCACCTGCCCCTTCTTGACCGTGCCGTCCGGCATGGCCTCTTTCACCGAGGCGGTGATCACGTCGCCGAGGCCGCCGTAGCGGCCGGTCGAGCCGCCACGCAGCGCGATGCAGGCGATGCGCTTCGCGCCCGAGTTGTCCGCCACGTCGAGGACGCTTCCCATCTGGATCATCTCTTACCTCCGGACCCGATCACTCGACGATCTCGGCGCGGTGGAGGATCTCCCGGACCCGCCACCGCTTGGTCTTCGACAGCGGACGGCACGAGACGATCTCGACCGTGTCGCCGATGTTGCAGTCGTTGCCCTCGTCGTGGGCGTGGAACCTGGAGCTCCGCTTCATCTGGCGGTGGTAGAGGGAGTGGGTGACGGTCTTGTCCACCGACACCACCACGGTCTTGTCCATCTTGTTGGACACGACCTTCCCCACTTTGACCTGGCGCTGGCCGCGCCCCTTGCCGTTCTCGTCCATCGTCAACCTCTATCGATCCCGATCCGTCGATCCGTCCAGTCCTTCAGATTGGGTGGGTCGAACGCCTCCCCCGACCGTTCGTCCGGTCAGGCCGAGGCGGCCTCCTTCTGCTTCTCGTTGAGAACCGTCAGGACCCGGGCCAGATCTCTCTTGACCTCGCGGATCTTCGAAGGGTTCTCGAGCTGCCCCGTCACCTTCTGCAGGCGCAGGGCGAAGAGCTGCTCAGACAGCTCGGTCTCCTGCTCCCGCAGCTCCGCGGGCGTCTTGTCGCGCAGTTCGCTCGCTCTCATGGTGCGTCTCTCCTCGCGGCCTCAACGAATCTCTTCGTCGCGGGTGACGAAACGGGTCTTGAGCGACAGCTTGTGGGCGGCCAGGCGCATGGCGGCGGTCGCCAGCTCCTCCGGCACGCCCTCGAGCTCGTACAGGATGCGGCCCGGCTTGACCACGGCGACCCATTCCTCCGGGTTGCCCTTGCCCTTGCCCATCCGGGTCTCGAGCGGCTTCTTGGTGATCGGCTTGTCCGGGAAGATCCGGATCCAGACCTTGCCGCCGCGCTTGACCCGGCGCGTGATCGCGATCCGGGCGGCCTCGATCTGCCGGGCGGTCACCCAGCCCGGCTCGACGGCCTGCAGGCCGTACTCGCCGAAGGCGATGTAGTCGCCCCCCTTGGCGCGACCGGCCATCCGGCCCCGCTGCTGCTTCCTGTACTTGACCTTCTTCGGCATCAACATCGCCGTATCTCCTCAGTCTGCTCCGTCGTTCCTCTGCCTTGCTCCGGGCCGGCCGGCCTAGCTCACCCGCCGGCCCTTCTCGCGGAGCATCTCGCCCTTGTAGATCCAGACCTTGACGCCGATCACCCCGTAGGTGGTCTTCGACTCGGCCAGGCCGTAGTCGATGTCCGCCTTGAGGGTGTGCAGCGGCAGCCGGCCGTCCTGATACCACTCGCTCCGGGCGATCTCCGATCCTCCGAGGCGCCCGCCGACCATGATCTTGACGCCCTTGGCGCCGAACCGGAAGGACGACTCCATCGCCTTCTTCATGGCGCGCCGGAACGACACCCGCCGCACGAGCTGCCCGGCGATGTTCTCGGCCAGGAGCTGGGCGTCGAGCTCCGGACGCTGGATCTCCTGGATGTTGATGTGGACCTCCCGGCCCAGCTCCTTCTGCAGGTCGTCCCGGAGCTTGTCGACCTCGGCCCCCTTGCGCCCGATGATGATGCCGGGGCGCGAGGTGTAGATGGTCACCCGGAGCTTCTCCGCGGCGCGCTCGATGTCGATCTCGGAGACGCCGGCATGGTACAGACGCTCCTTGAGCTTGCGGCGCAGCTCCAGGTCCTCGTGCAGGGTGTCCGCGTACGCGGCCTCGGCGTACCAGCGCGAGTGCCAGGTCTTGTTGTAGACCAGCCTGAACCCGTAGGGATGTGTCTTGTTGCCCATGATTCTTCCTCGCGCCTTACTCTTCGCCCTTGCGGGTGTCCAGCTTGATGGTGATGTGGCTCTGGCGCTTCAGGATCCGGTGCGCCCGGCCCATCGGCGCCGCCTGCAGCCGCTTCAGCACCGGCCCGACGTCCACGAAGATCTCCTTGACGTAGAGGCGGTCGATGTCGACCCCCTCCTCTCGACTCTCGGCATTGGCGATGGCCGACCGCAGGCACTTCTCGACGTGCCGCGAGGCCACCTTCTTCTCGAGCTGCAGGATGTTCGTCGCCTCCTGCACGCCCCGCCCCCGGATCAGGTCGGCCACCAGCCGGACCTTCTGGGGCGAGGCCTGGAGGTAGCGAAGCTTCGACGTCACTTCCATGTCTATCTCTCCGTCCTTTGCATGCAGCCGCAGGAACCCTCACCAGCCCGAGGCTAGCGGAGCCGCGCCCCTTTCTCTTTCTTTCCGCCATGGGTCCGGAAGGTCCGGGTCATGGCGAACTCGCCCAGCTTGTGGCCGACCATGTTCTCGCTGATGTACACCGGGATGAACCGCATCCCGTTGTGCACCGCGATGGTGTGGCCGACCATGTCCGGGATCACCGTGGAGCGGCGGGACCAGGTCTTGATGACCCGCTTCTCGCCCTTCTCGTTCATCGCATCCACCTTCTTCACCAGGTGGTCGTCGATGAAATAGCCCTTCTTCAGAGAACGCGCCATGGTCGTCTACCCCCGCTCCTACTTCTTCTTTCGACGGCGCACGACGAACTTCTCCGTGCGCTTGTTGTTCCGGGTCTTGTACCCCTTGGTGGGCTTGCCCCAGGGGGTCGTCGGATGACGGCCGCCCGAGGAGCGTCCCTCGCCGCCGCCCATCGGGTGATCGACCGGGTTCATCACCACGCCCCGGTTGTGGGGCCGCCGGCCGAGCCAGCGATTGCGCCCCGCCTTGCCGAGCGAGACGTTCTCGTGATCGATGTTGCCCACCTGGCCGATGGTCGCGTAGCAGTCCACGTGCACCCGCCGGACCTCGGTCGAGGGCAGCCGGAGCTGCGCGTAGTGGCCTTCGCGGGCCACGAGCTGGGCGCCGGCGCCGGCCGCGCGAACCATCTGTCCGCCCTTGCCGATCTTGAGCTCCACGTTGTGCACCACGGTGCCGAGCGGGATCTTGCGCAGCGGCAGCGCGCACCCGACGTTGACCGGAGCCTCTTCGCCGGCCATCACCTCGTCCCCGACCGACAGCCCGCGCGGCCAGATGATGTAGCGCTTCTCGCCGTCCGCGTAGTGCAGGAGAGCGATCCGGGCGGAGCGGTTCGGATCGTACTCGATGGACGCGACCTGCGCCGGCACGTCCCGCTTGTCCCGCTTGAAATCGATCTTGCGGTACCGCCTCTTGTGGCCGCCTCCACGGAACCAGATGGTCTGCTCGCCCTGGTTGTTCCGGCCGCCGATCCGCCGCTTGCCCTCGGTCAGCGGCTTGTGCGGCCGGTTCCGGGTGAGCTCCTCGTACGTGGAGTAGGTCTGCGCCCGGCTCGCCGGGTTCGTCGGCTTCTTGTGCTTGATCGCCATTCGTCAAATCCCTCGCTGCGCTTGCTCGCTCTTCGCCCTCTTGGTCCTCGTGGTCAACCTCGGGCCGGACGGCTCAGATGCCCTCGAAGAACTCGATCGGCTTCTCGCCCTCGGCCAAGCGAACGTAGGCCTTCTTCCAGTCGGGGCGGCGCCCGACGAAACGGCCCTGGCGCCGGACCTTGCCGTGCTGGTTGGCAATCCGAACCTCGGCGACCTTGCGCTTGAACTGCGCCTCGATCGCCCGCTTGATCTCGATCTTGTTGGCGCCGGTCGCCACCTCGAACGCGACGATGTTCCGCTCGTCGCGGAGCTCGGTCGACTTCTCGGTGATCAGGGGGCGGCGAATCACGTCCTGGATCCTCATCGCTCGAGCACCTCCACCAGACGGGTCAAGGCCTGCTCAGAGAAGACCAGGTGCGGCCGGCCGACCACGTCGTAGACGTTGACCGCCAGGGCGTCGACGGTCTTGAGCTTCGGGTTGTTGCGCGCCGCGAGCTCGAGGTTCTGGTTGGCGCGCTGGTCGACCACCAGCGCCTTGCCCTGGACCCCCAGGCCGTCGAAGCGCTCGGCCAGGTCGCGGGTCTTGTGACTGTCCAGGTCGAGCGTCTCGAGCACCAGGATCCGCTCTTCGGCGAGCGCCCGCGAGAGCGCCGACTTCAGGGCGTTGCGCTTCTCCCTCGGAGTCACCCCCTTGGCGTGGCTCCGCGGACGCGGGCCGTGGACCGTGCCGCCGGTCCGCCAGAGGGGGCTCCGGATCGAGCCCACCCGCGCGCGTCCGGTCCCCTTCTGACGCCAGGGCTTGCGGCCGCCGCCGCGGGTCTCGGTCCGGTTCTTGGCCTTGTGGGTGCCGGCGCGCCGTGCGGCCCGCACCGCCTCGACGGCGAGGTGGATCAGGTGCTCGTTGTACGGGTAGCCGAAGACGGACTCCGGCAGGTCGAGCTCCCGGACCCGCTCGTTCGCCATGTTCTTCACCGTGATCTTCATCGTCTTGCCCTACCTCTTCAACGACCTCAGCCACGCCTGGCGCGACGGATTCGAAGGAAGGCGTTCTTCGCCCCCGGCACGGCGCCCTTGAGGTACAGGAGGTTGTTCTCCTCGTCCACCTTGACCACCTGCAGGTTCTTCACCGTGATGCGCTCGTTTCCGGTCTGCCCGGGCAGCCGGGTGCCGGGGAACACGCGGGACGGGAACGCCGCCTGGCCGATCGAGCCCGGGGCGCGGTGGAACATCGAGCCGTGGGTCGCCCGGCCGCCGTGGAAGCCGTGACGCTTCATCACCCCCTGGAACCCCTTGCCCTTGCTCCTGCCCGTGACGTCCACGTAGTCGTCCTCGGCGAAGATCGAGCACTTCACCTGGTCGCCCGCGGCGACCTCCTCGTCGCCGGCCAGGTCGAACTCGACCAGCCGGCGGGTCGGGGGGACCCCGGCCTTCTCGAAGTGGCCCACCAGGGGCTTGGGAACCCGCTTGGGCGGATTCTCCTCCACGAGCCCGAGCTGCGCGGCGCGGTAGCCGTCCCGCTCGGCGTCCTTGACCTGGACGACCGTGCACGGCCCGGCCTGGACCACGGTCACGGGGACCGCGGTCCCGTCTTCCCTGTAGACCTGGGTCATGCCCAGCTTCTTCCCCAGAATGCCTTCCATCGCAGCGTTCTCCTCGCCGGCTACTTGCCGAAGGCCTTGATCTCCACGTCCACGCCGGCGGGCAGCTCGAGCTTCATCAGAGCGTCGACCGTCTGCGCGGTCGGCTCGAAGATGTCGAGCAGCCGCTTGTGGGTGCGGATCTCGAACTGCTCCCGCGACTTCTTGTCCACGTGGGGCGACCGGTTGACCGTGTATTTCGAGATATGCGTCGGCAGCGGAATCGGCCCGACCACGCGTGCCCCGGTCCGGCGCGCCGTGTCCACGATCTCGTGGGTCGACGTGTCCAGGATCCGGTAGTCGTATGCCTTCAGGCGGATGCGGATCTTCTCGTTCATCTCGTTCTCACTTCGTCAGCTCGGACGCGTTTCGCAGTCCCTCGGAGGCTCTGCCGACCGTGTCGCCGATCGCGCCGCCCCCGTCGGGATCGGCCGAGCCGGCACGCGGCTCGGCTCACTCGACGATCTCCGTGACCGTGCCGGCGCCGACCGTGCGGCCGCCCTCGCGGATCGCGAAGCGCACGCCCTTCTCCATG
>JASFUJ010000020.1:0-13215 GCA_050050355.1 Acidobacteriota bacterium | reverse complement strand
TCCTCGCCGGTCATCCGCCAGATCCGGAAGTCGTGGAGCTTCAACCGCTCCCCGGCCATGAGGGTGCCCGGCCGGAACGAGAGCCCGTACAGCTGTCCCACCTCGTGGGTGACGGCCTGGTCCTCCCGGGTGTCGAGACCGGAGCGGGCGAGCAGCGTGTAGTAGTCCCAGCGCAACAGGCCGCGCAGCTTCTCCTCCAGCCATTCGGGGAGCTGCTCGGCGCCCACCGTGGGGTGCGGCGTGGTGGCGGCGCGGACGATCATGATCTCGATCCGCAGCTCCCTGGGCGGCTGATCGAACGCGCGCAGCGCCGGCTGGATGCGGCCCAGGGCGGCGAGGGTGTCGCGCACCACCAGGGTGTTGCCTCCCGGCTGGAGCTCGATGGTGCCGCGCTCGGTCAGCAGCGGCCGGATCAGTGGCAGCGCTTCCGCGGCGTCCTTGTGCCGGAAGGTGTACGCGTAGACCTGGAGCTCGGCCCGCATCTCCGGCATCGCGGGCGAGACCTGGTGGGTCTGCTGGGCCGCGGCCGGAGCGTCCCCCGTGATGGTGAGGAGACCGAGGGCGAGGACGGTTCCGAGGCGGCGTCGTCGGGAGGCGTGCACGGGGGTGGAGACGGCAGAGTTCAGACGTCCAGCTCGGGATCGACCACCATCACGAAGTCCAGCTCGTCGTCACCCAGGTGGTAGATGCTGGCGTTCGGACGGTCGAAGTGGTCGACCGCGGCCACCGCCTCGTTCCATCGGGTGGCGCCGGACGGGAGATCCTCCTCCGGGCCGGCGGCCGCCGTCGCGGTCCCGAGGGTCGTGATCGTGTCCGGCCGGACGCTCAGGAGGGTGGTCGCGAGGATCACGGCGGCGGCGACGCGCCCGGCGGCTCGGGCTCTCCGCGCTCCGGAGGGGCCGTTCCCGACCGACCGGGACGACCGGGGTGACCGGGCCGGGCCGGCGGGAGAGGGGGCCTCGGCCACGCGACGGGCCCGGCGGAGCGCGTGGACGCCGGCGCGCAGCGCGTCCACCGCGCCGGGGTCGAGCCGCGGCTCGGGCAGCCTCCGGAAGGCCAGCGTGGGGTCGGCGGCGAAGGCCCGCTCCCGGCAGCGGCCGCAGGCGTCCAGGTGCTCCAGCGCCTCGTGCCAGCCCGGCGGCTCCGGCGCCTCGGGGCCCTCGTACCGGTGGGCGACCAGGCGATCCCAGCTCGGGCAGGTCATCGCTTCACCTCGTCGGGAGATTCATCGGGGTCGGGAGATCCGTCGGGCTCGGGAGCGTAGCGCCGGGCGTACTCCGGGTAGCGTTCCAGGAGGGCCTTGCGCAGCACCTTCCTGGCGTTGAACAGGTGGTTGCGCACGGTCGACTCGCGGCAGTCGACCACCTCGGCCACCTCCTTCGAGGACAGCCCCTCGAGCTCGCGCAGGATGAACACCGAGCGCTGCTTGTCGGTGAGCTCCCCCGCCAGCTCGCGGAAGATGCCGGCGACCTCCGAGCCGTCGAGGCTCGGCGGGATCCGGTGCGAGTGTCCCGCGGCCACCTGCCGCAGGTGCCGGCGCACCGGCTCCACCTGGCGCTCGCGGCTCCGGCGCGAGCGCAGGTGATCGATGGCCAGGTTGTTGACGATGCGGTAGATCCAGGTGTTGGGGCTCCAGCGGGCGTCGAAGCGCTCGATCTGGTCCCAGACCCGGAACAGCGCCACCTGGACCACGTCGCGGGCTTCCTCGCGATCGCCGACGATGCGGTACGCGAGCTGGACGAGCGGTCCGGCCTTCCGGGTGATCAGCTCGTCGAGGGCCGATTCGTCGCGATCGCGGATCCCCTCGAGCAGCTCCCGGTCCGAGCGCTCCGCCCAGGCGGCTCTGTGGCGTGTTTCCGAGTAGACGAGCTCCGGCATCTTCTCCCCTCCATCGTTCTTACGGGGTGGTTCGTCGGAGCGTCTATCGCGGTCGGACATCGGTCGGGATCGGTCGCGGAAGGACCGGGGGCCGGGAGCGGCACCCCGAGGAACCGATTATACTGCCGCGCCGTGATGCGATGGCTCCTCTACCGGGCGCTGATGGCCGTGGCGCTGCTTTCGGCGGCGCCCGTGCTGCTGATCCGGCGCGGCGCGCACTACCTGCCCACCCTGCGGGGCCGGCTGGGCCCGACCGGCCCGACCGGGTCGACCGGGTCGACCGGCTCCGGCGGGCACAGGGGCGGCCTCTGGGTCCATGCGGTCTCGGTCGGCGAGGTGGGAGTGGCGGCGACCCTGGCGCGCGCCCTGCCCGCGGATCAGCCGGCCGTGGTCACGACCATCACGCCGACCGGCCAGGAGCGGGCCCGGGCCGCGTTCGGAGGGCGCTCGGAGGTGGCCTATCTGCCGTTCGACCTGGGGTTCGCGGTCTCGAGGTTCTTCCGGCGTTTCGACCCGCGGGCCCTGATCCTGGTGGAGGGGGACTACTGGCCGCTGGTGCTCCGGGAGGCGGGCCGGCGCGGGCTCCCGGTGGCGGTGGTCAACGGCCGCGTGGGGGATCGCGGCTACCGTCGTCTGCGCCGGCTGCACCGGCTCTGGCCGCCCGCGCTGGCGGCCCTGTTCGACCGGGTGGGCGGGTTCGGCGTGCAGACCGCGGAGGACCGCCGCCGGCTGATCTCCCTGGGCGTCGAGCCGGAGCGGGTGGTGGTCACCGGGAACCTGAAGTACGAGACCGCGGAGCCGGACCGGAATGCGGCCCTCGACGCTGCCGTCGAGCGGCTCGCCGGCGGCCGGCCGATCCTGGTGGCCGGCTCCACCATGGAGGGCGAGGAGGCCGCGGTGCTCGATGCCTTCTCCCGGATCGGCGGCGGCGAGCACGCCCTGCTGGTGCTGGCGCCGCGTCACCCGGAGCGGTGGGACGACGCCGCGGCGCGGGTGGCGGAGTCCGGGGCCAAGCTCCTGCGCCGGAGCGCCCTCGATCCGTCCGCGACCTCCGGCGCGGGCTCCGGCGGAGCCGGGTCCGACGGGCTCCGTCCCGACGTGCTCCTGCTGGACAGCCTGGGGGAGCTGGCCGGCCTCTACCGCCTCGCCGCCGCCGCGTTCATCGGCGGTACCCTGGTGCCCACCGGCGGCCACAACCCCCTGGAGGCGGCCCGCTGGTCGGTCCCCGTGGTGGTCGGCCCCTCGATGGAGAACTTCCGCCAGATCGCGGGCGAGTTCGACCGTCAGGGGGCCTGGGCGCGGGTGGAGAGCCCGGAAGAGCTGGCCCGCGTGTGGCGCGGATGGCTGGATCGCCCGGAAGAAGGGCGGGAGGTCGGGCGGCGCGGGGAGCGGTTGATCGAGGCGAACCGGGGAGCGATGGCGAGCAGCCTGCGGCTGCTCTCCAAATTAGGAATTGGGAATTAGGAATTAGGAATTGACCCCCGCCCGGAGGATCCAGTCTCCCGGATACCCTATCCTCCACGTCCGAGCGCAGCGCAGGACGACGTCGAAGACGGGAGATCCGATGCACCATCACCACTCCACATGCCCGAGCCGCTCCAACCGCCACCAATTCCTAATTCCTAATTCCTAATTCCCAATTAGCCCGCGCCGTGTCTCTTCCCCCCGCACCGCCCGCATCCCGTTCCCCCTGGCAACTCCTCTACGCCGGGGCACACCGCCTCCGGCGCGGCTACTGGCGTCGACGCGCCAGCCGCCTTCCCCGCCCTGTCGTCTCCATCGGCAACCTCCACTGGGGCGGGTCGGGGAAGACGCCGCTGACGGCGGCGGTGGCGCGGCACCTGGCGAGGCGGGGGCTGCGGGTGGCGGTGCTGTCCCGGGGGTACAAGAGCCGGGGGGAGGGGGTGCGGGTGGTCTCCACGGGGCGCGCCGGCGAGGGGCCGCTGCTGGGGCCGAGCGTGGCCGGGGACGAGCCGGTGCTGCTGGCCGGGGAGCTGCCGGGGGTGGCGGTCCTGGTCTGTCCCGATCGGGCCGCCGCCGGCCGCCATGCGATGGCGCACCTGGATCCACCGCCCGACCTGTTCGTCCTCGACGACGGGTTCTCCCACGTGCGCCTGGCCCGGGAGGTGGACCTGCTCGCCTTTCCCTCCGCCGACCCGTTCGGCGGGGGCCGCCTGGCTCCGGGGGGGCGACTGCGCGAGCCGCTGCAGTCGGTCGCGGCGGCGGACGCCGTGCTGCTCACCGGCCCGGCGGACGAGGTCGATCCGGACGGCGGTCGGGCCCTGGGAGCGGAGCTGGCCCGGTTCGGCTTCCACGGCGAGGGGTTCGCGGCGCCGATCCGCCCGCTGCCGGCGCGGACCGCGACCGGGGAGCGGGTGCCGGAGGGGACCCGCGTCCTCCTGGTCTCCGGCGTCGCCCGGCCGGAGGGGGTGTTGCGCTCCGCGCGGGAGGTCGGCCTCACGGTCGCCGCGGAGCTCCGGTTCGGCGACCACCACGCCTATCCGGAGTCGTCGCTCCGCAAGATCACCGAGTCGTTCCGCCAGACCGGGGTCCGGGCCGTGGCCACCACCTCCAAGGATCGGGTCAAGCTGCATGGGCGGTTGGCGGAGATCTCCCCGGTGGACGTCCCGCTGGTGGAGATCCCGGTGGCCTGCGAGCCGGAGCCGGCGCTGTTCGCCTGGCTCGACGCGCGGCTCGAGCGGCGGCCGGCCCGGGGGAGGGGCGGCCCGTGAAGCGGGCGCCGGTGCGCCACCTGGTCGAGTACGCCGGCTTCCTGCTGGTCCAGGGGGTCGTGCGGTCCTTGCCCCACCGGGCGGCCCGGGCGCTGGGCCGCGCCATCGGCGCCCTCGGCCACCGGGTGCTCGGCCGGCACCGGCGGATCGCCGCCGACAACATGGCCCTGGCGCTGCCGGAGGTCGGCCCGGAGGAGCGGGCGCGGCTGGTGCGGGCCTGCTTCGAGCACTTCGGCATGGCGCTGACGGACGCCCTCTCCGCGGGCCGCTTCGATCCGGAGGAGCTCTGCCGCCGGGTCGACCTGGTGGGCTGGGAGCACCTGCAGGAGGCCGAGGAGCACGCGGATGGGCGGGGGGTGTTCGTCCTCTCCGCCCACGTGGGGATGTGGGAGATCGCCGCCTATCCGCCCGGGCTCTACGGCGGTCCTCTGTGCGTGGTCGGGCGCCCCATGGACAACCCCTGGCTGGACCGGGAGCTGACCCGCTCCCGGGCGCGCTTCGGCAACCGGTTGATCCCGAAGCGGGGCGCCGTACGCCGGATCTTGAAGGAGCTCGGCCGGGGCGAGCGGGTGGGGATCCTCGTCGACCAGCGAGCGCGTCCCGGGGAGGGGATCTGGGTGCCCTTCTTCGGCACGCCCGCCTACACCTCGCCGGTCCTGGCCCGCCTCTCCCTGCGCACGGGGGCCCCGGTGGTGCCGATCTACGGCTTCCCGCTGCCGGGCGGACGCTACCGGGTGGAGCTCGCGCCGGCGATCCGGCCGGAGGAAGCGACCGAGGGGCTCGGGCCGGACGAGGCGGTCGAGGAGCTCACCCGGCGCTACCTGGCCGAGGCCGAGGGGACGATCCGCCAGCATCCGGAGCAGTGGCTCTGGATGCACGAGCGCTGGAAGGACGTGGACGGCGGCGCCTGAGCCGCGGCCCCCTGGAACAACCCGCGGCGATGGAACTGTTACGCAGGCGAATGCTGGTCCAGCCGACAACCTCCCGTCCGACCGGCCTCCGTCTCCGGGTCGCCCGGGCCGCGATCCCGATCCCGATCCTGATCGGACTCGGACTCGGGCTCGGGCTCGTCAGCCTGACCGCCTGCGGCGGCCAGCCGCCCGCCCCCGTCCCCCCGGGGACCACCTGGACCGGCGACGCCGCCCGGATCCTGCCGCTGCTCGAGCGCCTGGAGGCCCTCTCCGGGACCCCGGTCGCCGCGGCCGCGGTCACCCTGCGGTCCGCCGTCGAGGGCTGCGACCAGCTCTACGCCCACTGCCCCGCGGGGGACCCGGAGTGCTCGCTGCCGGCGCGGGCCCGCTGCGGCGGTCCGGAGCCCGGCGGCCCGGAGTCCCCGGCGCGGCTCGCGGAGCTCCGGGGCGCCGCGGACTGGGTCTTCACCTGGGGCTCGCCGGAGGGCCACGGCCTGATCCTCCGCGGCACCGGCACGCCGGACGGCGGGCTCGCCCTCGATGGCGAGGTGTACGCGCCCCACGAGGACGGAAACGAAGGGCCGGCGTCGCTCCTGCTGCCGTCGGCCGAGCCCCCGGGACCGGCCCGGATGAGCAGCGCCGGGGCGTTGATCCACGCCCGCTTCCGGCCGGACGGCGGGCTCAACGTGGCGCGGTTCATCGAGGGCGGCGACTGGAGCGCCCGCCTCTACCGGCTCCAGAGCGAGCTGTTCGAGGGCTCCACCCTCGCCGGGGTGTGGGAGCTGGGGGTCTACACCCCGCGGGCCGGAGAGCTCATCCCGCCGCTGGCCCTGGCCCTCGACATCAAGCGCCGGGAGCTGGCGGTGGAGGGGATGGAGACGTTCCTGGCCGACCTGCAGGAGACCTGGCCGGTGCGCCGCAGCGACTTCCGGCTGCGGGGCCTCGACGGGGCCTGCCTGAGCAACGTGCGGGTGATGCCGGACCTGGCCCCCTGCTACGTGGCCTCGGACGACACCCTGCTCGTGGGCTGGAACCCCAGGAGCCTGGAGCTGGCCCTCGCCGACGCGGGGGAGCCTCCCTGGGAGCCGGAGTCGAGCGCGGCCCGGGTCTACCTGGACCGGCTGCCGCGGGCGGATGCCGTCGTGGCCGAGACCTCCGGAGCGTTCGCGCCGGTGCCGCCGGAGTTCTACCCGTGGCGCCGGATCGAGCTCCGGGGTGCCCGCGCCCGGGACCACTATCGGCTGGAAGCGGAGCTGAGCCCGCAATGACGATCTCCCGCGCCCTGGTCGTCCGCCTGGTGGTCCTGCTGCTGCTGGGCGCGACGGCGGCGGTCCTCGGCATCCGCGCGGCGACGCGGGTCGCCAAGTACCGCGCCGTCGACCGGGTCTGCGACGCGGCGGACCGGGGCGCGTGGGAGACGGCCCTGCGGGAGAGCACGCCCCTCGTCGGCACCGATCCGGAGGGCCTGCGGGCCGCCGAGTGCCGGTGCACCGCGCTGCTGGAGACCGGCGAGCAGCAGGCGTGCGTCGACCTCCTGGAGGGGCTCCTGGAGAGCCCGGAGGTGGAGGAGTGGCTGCCGGAGCCGATGATGACCGGCCTGCTGGTGGTCTCCCGGGAGGAGCGCGGCGACGTCCTGGACGCCGCCGACCTGGCGCACCGGGGGGCCGCTCGCTACCCCGCCAGCAGCGTGCTCCAGGTCCAGGAGCTGCTGCTCCGCAGCCGCACCGAGGACGAGAGCAGCGTCCTGGCCGAGATGCGGCGCCGGCTCGAAGAGGCGGAGGCCGCCGGGCGGGCGGTGCCGGTGCTGACCCTGCGGCTGGCGCAGCGCTACGAGGCGCGCGCCGAATGGGACCAGGCGCTGGAGCTGCTGGGGGACGGCCCCGACCGGTTCCCGGAGGACCTGCGGGACGTGTGGTTCGAGGTCCACGCGAAGGCGATGGCCGGTCTGGGGCGCATGGACGAGCTCGCCGCGACCTTCGAGGAGTGGCGCCGCCGCGGCGGCGATCCGGTGGAGCTCCGGGCGCGCCACGCCCTGTTGCTGAGCCTCAACCAGTTGAACGATCCGGACTACCCGATCCTCCGGCGGCTGGCGGACGTGGTCGCCGAGGGCGACCGGCTGGAGGACCGGGATCTGCTGCTGGGGGCCTACATCCGCCTGATCGGCAGCCTGGTGGTGGCGGGCCGCCACGAGCAGGCGCTCGGGTACTTCGAGGAGGCGTCCGCGCAGGGTCTGGAACTGGGCTTCATCACCCGGGAGGACATCCTCCGGTCGGAGACCCTGGCCACCCTCGGCGAGGAGGGCCTGGAGGCCCTGCACGGCGAGCTCCTCTTCCGGGTGCCCGATCCGCGGCCCGGGGACACCGTGCTGGTGTCGCCCGACGCGGGCCGCCCCGTGGACTCCCCCTACGTGGAGCTGCCGGTGCCCGCGTCCGGTCGCGCCGCCGGTCGGGTGCGGGTCGACCGGCGCATCGGCACCTGGCCGCAGCGGTGGGTGCTCCGGGACGGCCGGGGGCGGACCGTCGCGTCCGGAGCGGCCTGGCCCACCCCCGGGCACACGGTCGAGGTCCGGGTGGAGCGCCGCGGGCGGTCCGGATCCGGGGCCGGGTCCGGGGACGGTGGGGCCGCCTCGCCGGAGCCGATCTCCGGGTCGATCCGGGAACCGGGGACCCGACGGCCCGCGGACGGGACGCGGCGGGTCTTCCAGGTGATCCTCGACTGCGCCGACTGGCGGCTCGTCCAGTACGGCCGGGCGCGGGGCGAGCTCCCGTTCTTCGACCGGATGGTCCGGGAGGGCCGCCGGACGGTGCTCGAGAGCATTCCGCCGTTCACCGCCGCGGCGATCACCAAGCTGGTCTACCCCGAGAAGCAGGGCCTGCGGTCCGCCCTCGACCTGCTGCACCAGCTCGGCGGGGAGATCCAGGGGCTGAACTTCGTCGGGGTCAATCCGTTCCAGCCGCTCGAGTGGGTGCTGCCGGAGGAGAGCCAGCTCTTCGAGACCTTCGCCCGGGGCGGCCTCGGGACGGTCAACCTGCTGCGCTCCCACGGCACGCTCCAGGTCGGCCGGCAGGCCCAGGTGCTGGGGCCGGGGGACCGGGTCCGTCAGCTCCCGGGGTACGAGGGGTCGCGCCGGCTGACCGGGGACGAGCTGCGGCTGCTCGGAGCCGCCGACGAGGTCCCCACCGGCCTCCTGGAGGAGATGGCGGCGGACTTCGACGTGCTGGAGCGGCTGGCGGAAGGCGAGACGGTCGAGTTCGTGTCCCTCCGCGTGGCCTCGCTGGACATCATGACCCACAGCCGGTTCCAGACCATGAACCGGACCGGCCAGGACGACGGCGAGGCGCTGCTCTACCGCACCTACCGCTACATGGACCGCCGGCTCGGCGCGCTGGCCGGCGCGCTGGACGAGGACGACGTCCTGATCGTCATGTCCGACCACGGCATCCGGACGCCGATGGAGCACGACCGCCGCGCCCTCTTCGTGGTCGCGGGCCGGGACGTGGAGCCGGGCCGGATCCCCGGCACCCCGCCGATCCGCGAGGTCTCCGGCTGGATCGCCGACATGCTCGGCGTCGAGACCGACTGGCCCGGCGCCGGCGACGTCGACTGGATCGCGACCCCCCAATCTGGCCGACCCGGCGACGAACGGGACGATGGGTAGAGCGGTTCGGGGGGCTCAGGCCGGAGGGCGTCGAGGAGCGCGCTCGCGAGTCCGCTGAACGATCAACCGGGTCCGGCGCGCTCCGAGCCGAGCGGCGCGTTGCCCGCCCGGCGCCCCGACTTCGCGCCGCGTCCCGCAGGACGGAGCCCCCCGAACCGCTCCTCCGGACGGCCGCGAGCTCCGGGGGGAGGCGCCCCCTGCCTCCCCGTGAGGGGAGGAAGGGGGTCGGGGGGTTTGGAGGGGAGATCTGTTCACTCGGGCGGGCCGACCTCGAACAGCGGATCGCCCCCCTCCACCGCCTGCCCCGCTTCCACCTGGATCCTGACGATCCTGCCCGGGTGCTCGGCGGCGATCTCGTTCTCCATCTTCATCGCCTCCAGCACCACCACCCCCTGGCCGGGCTCCACCTCCTCGCCCTCCTCGACGAGCACCGCCACCACGCGGCCCGGCATGTAGGCGGTGACCGTCTGTACGCCGCCGCCCACCGCCGCCCCGTGGGCCTGCCGGGCCAGGTGGGTCAGGGGGTCGGTCACCTCGACCGGGTGGGTCGCCCGCGGGGTCGAGACCGTGTACCGGTCCCGGCGGTCCCGCTGCACCGACACCTCGTGCTGGGCGCCGTCGACGATCAGGCTCCAGACGGTGCCCTGCTCGCGCAGGCGGGTCGCCTCGACCGTGTGCGCCGTCTCGCCGATCACCACGTGGTAGCGGTCTCCGTCCCGCTCGATGCGGACCGTCTCCTCGCGCTCTCCCCGGCGGGCGATCAGCTCCATGCTCCACCTCCCACCGCCTCGCGCCGGCCGGCTTCGGCCCAGGCGCTCCGGCGCGAGCCGGCCGCGGGCTCGGCGGCGTCGGCGACCCCGGAGCCGGCGGCTCGCTGCAGGGCGCGGTCGTGGTGGGCCAGGGCGGCCGCGATCAGCGCCAGGTCCGGCGGCTCGGCCTCCTCCGGGTCGGGCGGCGGCAGCTCGTCGGCCGCGAGCTTGCGGTCGAGCATGGCGATGTCGAGCCGTCCGGCCCGGAAGTCGTCGTCCCGGAGCAGCGCCCGGAAGAGCGGGACCGTGGTCTCGATCCCCTCCATGCGCAGCTCGAGGAGCGCCCGCTCCAGGCGGATCATCGCCTGCTCCCGGTCCCGGCCCCAGACGATCAGCTTCGAGACCATCGGGTCGTAGTGGATCGTCACCTCGCCCCCCTCGCCCACGCCGCAGTCGTTGCGCACGCCGGGGCCCTCGGGGAGCCGCAGCAGGTCGATCCGCCCCGGGGACGGCGTGAAGCCACGGTAGGGGCTCTCGGCGTAGATCCGGACCTCGATGGCGTGCCCCCGGGGCTCGATCCAGTCGTTCTCGTCGAACGGCGGACCGAGCGGCGCCCCTTCGGCGACCCGGATCTGCTGCTCCACCAGGTCCACGCCGGTCACCAGCTCGGTCACCGGGTGCTCCACCTGGAGCCGGGTGTTCATCTCCAGGAAGTAGAAGTCTCCGCTCGAGTCGAGCAGGAACTCGACCGTGCCGGCGTTGGTGTAGCCCACCGCCTCGGCCGCCCGGATCGCTGCCTCGCCCATGGTCCGGCGCAGCGCGGGATCGACCACCGGCGACGGGGCCTCCTCGACCACCTTCTGGTGGCGGCGCTGGAGCGAGCACTCCCGCTCGCCGAGGGAGACCACCCGGCCGTGCTCGTCGCCCAGGATCTGGATCTCCACGTGGCGCGGCTCCACGATGTACTTCTCCAGGTAGACGGAGTCGTCGCCGAAGCTGGCTCCCGCCTCCGAGCGGGCGGCGCGGAAGGCGCCGGGCAGATCGTCCGGGCCGTCCACCCGGCGCATGCCCTTGCCGCCGCCGCCGGCCGCGGCCTTGAGCATCACCGGATAGCCGATCTCCGCCGCCGCCTTCTTCGCCGCCTCCAGGTCGGCCAGCGGGTCCTTCCCGCCGGGGACGACCGGGACCCCGGCCTCGATCATGCGCCGGCGGCTCTCCACCTTCGAGCCCATGATCCGGATCGCCTCGGACGGAGGACCGATGAAGGTCACGCCGGCCTCCCGGCAGGCGGCGGCGAAGCCGGCGTTCTCGGCCAGGAAGCCGTAGCCGGGGTGGATCGCGTCGGCGCCGATCTCCCGCGCCAGCTCGACGATCGCGTCGCCGCGCAGGTAGCTCTCGCGGGACGGGGCGGGGCCGATCGGGTACGCTTCGTCGGCCAGCAGGACCGGGAGGGCGGCGCGATCCGGCTCGGAGTAGACCACCGCGCCCCGGATGCCCAGGTCGCGGCAGCCGCGGAGGATGCGGACCGCGATCTCTCCCCGGTTGGCGACGAGGATCTTGCGGATGGGACGGCGGTCGGCGGCGTCGGACGAGGTCGGCTTGGGCGTCATGGGAGGCGAAATAGTATCAGCGGGATGGCCGAAGGAGTGAGAGCCCCGGTGGGGAACGGGTCCGGACCGGCGCGGCGGCTCGTCGTGTGGCCGGCTGCCGTGCTGCTTCTCCTGCTCCACGGGGCGCTGGCGATCTCCTCGCTGGCCGTCAAGTCGGTCACCAACGACGAGCTGTCCCACCTGCCGGCCGGGCTGGCCGCGGTGGCCACCGGCGAGATCCGCCTCAATCCGCAGCACCCGCCCCTGGTCAAGCTGCTCGCAGGCCTGAGCGCCTCGACGGCGGATCCGGCGCTGCCCCTGGACGGCTCCGCCTACGAGCGGGCGGACCAGTGGACCTTCGGCCGGGCGGTGCTGTTCGGGGCCGGCAACGACCACCGGACCCTCCTGTTCCGCGGCCGGCTGCCGGTGGTCGCCCTGTCGCTCCTGGGCGGTCTGGGCGTCTTCCTCTGGAGCCGGGAGCGCTTCGGGGACGGCGGCGGGCTCCTGTCGCTCACCCTGTTCGCCTTCTCCCCGACGGTGCTGGCCCACGGCCGGCTGGTGACCATGGACGCGGCGGTGGCGGCGGGGGCGGTCTGGACCCTCTACCTCTGGTGGCGGTCGACCCGGGCGCCGACCTCGGATTCGACCGGAACCGGACGGACCCCCAGGGGCCGTGCGATCGCCTGCGGGGCGGCCCTGGGCCTGACCCTGGGGGCGAAGTTCAGCGGCCTGCTGCTGCTGCCGGCCATGGCGCTGGTGCAGGGCGCCGCGCTGGTTTCCGGGTCGGCTCGGGATCGGGCTTCCGATCGGGCTCGGCTCCGGCTCCGCGGTCTGCTGCGGGAGGCGGTTCCCCCGTGGCTCTGGGTCCTGCCGGTCGCCGTCGTGGTGGTGGAGCTGCTCTACCTGCTGCCGCCGGACCCGCTCCGCTACCTGCGGGACCTGGGGACGATCTACTCGGCGAACGATCCCGACGCGCCCTACTACCTGCACGGCCGGTTCCGGCAGGGGGGCTTCCCCCACTACTTCGCGGTGGCCCTGGCGGTGAAGACCTCCCTCGCCGGGTTGGCGGCCATGGCGGGGGGGCTGCTCGCGGCCGGCGCCGGGGCCCCGTCCAGGTTCCCGTCCGAGTCCGCGGTCGGGCCCGGTTCCACGGCGGCGAACCGGCCCCGGTGGCGCGACGACCTCTACCTCTGGCTGCCGGCGCTCCTCTGGTTCGGGGTGCACTCGGCCTTCGCCCTCGACCTGGGCGTGCGCTACCTGTCGCCGGTCTACCCGCTGCTGTTCGTCCTGGCCGGGGGGATCGTCCCCGCCCTCGGCCGGGCCGCCGGGGCAACCCCCGCCGCGTCCCGGCGGGTCCGGCTGGCGGCCCTCGCCCTGCCGTTCGCCCTGGGGCTCTCCCAGGTGTCGACGGCCCTGGCCGCCCACCCGGACTACCTCCCCTTCTTCAACCGCCTGGCCGGCGGGACGCCGGGCGGCATCCACTGGCTGGGGGACTCCAACCTGGACTGGGGGCAGGACCTGGCCCGCCTCGCGCCGTGGCTCCAGGCGCAGGGCATCGAACGGCCCCGCCTGCTCTACTTCGGCGCCGGGGTTCCCGCGGCCTACGGGGTGGAACGCCGGCCCATGGTCGCGTCCGACTGGTGGGAGGCGCCGCGGCCGGGCGTCTACGTGATCTCGGCCCAGTACCTGATCCGCGGC
>JASFUJ010000019.1:0-13469 GCA_050050355.1 Acidobacteriota bacterium | reverse complement strand
CCGGCGCCGGGTGGTGGCCAAGCACCTGCAGCGGGTGCTGGAGGAGAAACAGGGCCGGACCGGGAGCGGGGCCGGAACCGGCGGCGAGGGCGGCGACCCCGGCGGCGGGGCCGGCCCGGAAGGGCGCGGTGGGTGGTCGCCGACCGATCTGCCGCTCCGGGTGGTCGAACGCAAGGGCCGGGGCGGGTTCGCCGTGCGGCGCGTGGCCGCGCCCGGGGCCGGGCTCGGTTCGGGGACCGATCCGGAGCTCGAACCGGCTCGGGCGCGGCCGGCGTCCGCTGCCGAGAGCGGTGCGCGGAGCCCGTCCCGGTCCGCGCCGTCCGCTCCCCAGCGGCAGTTCGAGTTCGTCGATCAACCGGGCAGCGGCAAGCCCGGCACGCCGCCGCTCAATCTCCTCACCCAGGGGACGGTGCAGGCCCGGCTGGACGAGGACGAGCTGGTGCGCCTGGGCGAGGTGATCAAGAGCCGCTGCGCCGAGTTCGGCGTCGACGGCGAGATCGAGGGCATCAGCCCGGGGCCGGTGATCACGGTGTTCGAGTTCCACCCCGCCCCCGGGGTCAAGGTGAGCCAGATCGTCAACCTCCAGGATGAGCTCGCCCTGGCGCTCAAGGCCTCCTCGGTGCGCATCGCCCGCCTGCCCGGGCGGTCCACCCTGGGCATCGAGGTCCCCAACAGGGAGCGGGGCGCGATCCCCCTGGGCACCCTCCTCGCCAGCGACACCTTCCGCACCTCCCGTTCGCCGCTCACGGTCGCCCTCGGGGTGACCATCTACGGCGAGCCCTACTACGCGGACCTGGCCAGCATGCCCCACCTGCTGGTGGCCGGGGCCACCGGTTCCGGCAAGAGCGTCGGGCTCCAGACGATGATCACGTCGATCCTCTACAAGGCGCCGCCGGAGGAGGTGCGGTTCATCTTCGTCGATCCGAAGCGGATCGAGCTCGGGGTCTACGCCGACATCCCGAACCTGGAGACGAAGGTGGTGGTCGAGCCCCAGCAGGCGGCGAACGTGCTCAACAACATGGTGGCGGAGATGGAGCGCCGCTATCGCCTGCTGGCCGAGCTCCACGTGCGCTCCATCGCGTACTACAACAGCGCCATCCGCGACCCGGAGCAGCGCCGGCGCCTGGCCCTCGACGAGCAGGGCGGCGACTTCGAGCCGGAGGACTTCCGGCCGTTGCCCTACTTCGTGATCATCATCGACGAGCTCGCCGACCTGATGATGGTCGCCTCCTCCGAGGTGGAGAACGCCATCGCCCGGCTCGCCCAGATGGCCCGGGCCGTGGGCATCCACCTGATCGTGGCCACCCAGCGGCCGTCGGTCGACATTCTGACCGGCACCATCAAGGCCAACTTCCCCTGCCGGATCTCCTACGCCACGGCCACCCGCCACGACTCGCGGACCATCCTCGACCAGGCGGGCGCCGAGCAGCTCCTGGGCAAGGGCGACGCCCTCTACATGCCCCCGGGCACCTCGCGCACCATGCGCCTCCACGGATCCTACGTCTCCGAGCAGGAGACCGCCGCGCTCGTGCGCTGGCTCAAGCGGCGGGCGAAGCCGGACTACAACATGGATCTGCTGACGGCGCCGGCGAGCGATCGGGGAGGGGGCGGCGGCGCCGACGGCGAGGCGGACGACGCGCTCTACGACGAGGCCGCCCGGCTGGTGGTCTCCGAGGGCCAGGGCTCGGCGTCCTTCCTCCAGCGCCGCCTGAGGGTCGGGTTCTCCCGCGCCGCCCGGTTGATCGACATGATGGAGCAGGACGGAATTCTGGGACCGCCCCAGGGGTCCAAGCCACGGGAGGTCCTGGTCCCCGCGCACTACTTCGAAGAGATCGACGCGGCGCGGATGGAGTAGTCCGAGGCACGCGGCGCTCGGGTGTCCCGCTCGGACCCACCGCGGGCACCACAGAGAATGCGGACGGGCTCCGTGGAAGGGCTTCGTCTGCCCATCCATCGAACGATGACCTCAGGAGACGATTGACCATGAGCGAGTTGGTGCAGAAGCTGGCCAAGGGCGACCACACGGTGATCTTCCGTCCCATCCGGGACGACGCGCTGGGAGAGCTCAAGGCGGCGATCGACAGGAACTACGTCCACGTGAAGTTCACCGAGACCCGCGGCGGCACCGAGCTGGGCTTCCCGCTGGACGATGATCACTCCGACCTGTCCAAGGGGGACTTCGAGAAGGGCAAGGGCAAGGTCAAGCTCGCCGGCCGGCTGAACCTGGACGGCGTGCCCATTCGCTGCCACGCCGAGATCGACCTGTCCTCGATGGAGGGGAAGGGGCACCTGGAGATCCTCGACGAGGACGACGAAGACGACGAGGAGGAGAAGGCGAACTGAGCCTTCCCTCCGTTTCCTGACCCCATTCGGAGCGCTCGCGGAACGGGGTCGCACACGCGCCCCGGAACGCCGGCCGACGCTCGGTCGAGGTCTGCTAGCATCGCGCCATGCCCAAGCTCGATCGCATCGTCTTCTTCGGCACGCCGGACTTCGCCGTTCCCACCCTCGAGGCTCTGGTCGCGGCGGGTCGCAAGCCGGTGGCCGTGGTCACGCGTCCCGCCCGCCCCTCGGGGCGCGGGCAGGAGACGACGGAGCCTCCGGTGGCCGGCGCGGCGAGGGAGCGCGACCTCCCCGTGCTCCAGCCGAAGAGCGTCAAGGACGAGGAGTTCGTCGAGTCGATGCGCGAGCTGAAGCCCGACCTGTTCGTGGTCGTGGCCTTCGGCCAGATCTTTCCGCCCGAGCTGCTCGAGGTGCCCGGGCGTGGCGCGATCAACCTCCACGCCTCGTTGCTGCCCAAGTACCGGGGCGCCTCGCCCATCCAGTCGGCGCTCGCCAACGGCGAAAAGAAGACCGGCGTCACCGTCATGCGGATGGAGGAGGAGCTCGACGCCGGACCGATCCTGCTCCAGCAGGAGACGGAGATCCACCGTTCCGAGACCGCCGGCGAGCTCACGGAGAGGCTGTCCAAGCTCGGCGCCGAGCTGATGGTCGAGGCGGTGGAGAAGCTGGCCAAGAGCAAGAGCGTCAAGGAGCGCAAGCAGCGGGAGGAGAGCTCCAGCTACGCCGAGAAGTTCGCCAAGGAGGACGGGCGCATGAACTGGGCGCTCAGCGCGACGGAGCTGTACAACCGGATGCGCGCCTTCGACCCCTGGCCGGGCATGGCCGCGAACTTCAAGGGGCGCCCCGTCAAGATCCTCTGGGGCGTGCCGATGGACTGGGAGAAGGCGCCCTCCGGGGCGACCGGCACCTACCTGGGGTTGCGCCAGGGCAAGATGGCCATCCTCTGCGGCAGCGACACCGTCTTCGGCATCGAGGAGATCCAGCGGCCGGGCAAGAAGGCGCAGCGGGCCTCGGACTTCGTCAACGGCGAGCGCGTCCGGGTCGGTGAACGCTTCGCCTGACCATGGGCACGCCACGCCGCCCCGTCGCGGGCAAGCGCGTCCAGAAGAGCCATGACAGCGTGCGCGCAGCGGCCGCCTGGATCCTCGACAGGACCCTGGCCTCGCGCGCACCGGTGGACACCTTCCTGGAAGGGCCGCTGGAACGGTTCGAGCCCCGGGACCGCGGGCTCCTGGTGGAGCTGGTCCTGGGCAGCCTGCGCTGGCTGCGCCGGCTGGACGCGATCCTCGCCGAGGCGAGCGATCGGGAGATCGACGCCATCGACGCTCCGCTCCGGGCGCCGCTGCGCATCGCCGCCTACCAGCTCCTGTTCCTCGATCGGGTGCCGGCCCACGCCGCGGTCAACGAGGCGGTGGAGCACGCCCAGCGCCTGACCCATCGCGGAGGGGCCAGCTTCGTCAACGCGGTGCTGCGGCGGATCGCCCGCTCGCCCCGGCTCGGGGCCTGGCCGGTGCGCGAGAGCGATCCGGTCCGGCGCCTGGCGATCGAGCTCAGCCATCCGGACTTCCTGGTCGAGCGGTGGCTGGAGCGCTTCGGCCCGGACCGCACGCGGGCCGTGCTCCAGGCCGGCAACCGCCCCAAGCCGGTTCATCTGCTCGCGTTCAGCGACCGCGGGGGGCGGGAGCTCCTCGCCGAGAGCCTGATCGACGAAGGCCTGGAGGTCGACCCGTCCTCGCTCTCGCCCATGGGTCTGGTGGTCCGGTCCGGAGACGTCTTCGACACGGAGTCGTTCCGGCGGGGCGACGTCTACGTCCAGGACGAGGCGAGCCAGGCGGCCGCCCTGATCCCGCCGCCGCGCCCGGGCGAGCTCATCCTCGACGCGGCCGCCGCCCCCGGCGGCAAGACCTTCGCCCTGCTCGCCCGCGAGCCGACGGTGCGATTGGTGGCCTGCGACGCCGATCCGGCCCGCCTGGGCCGGCTGCTCGGCAACCTGCGGCGTCTCCGGAGGCGCCTCCCGTCGGCGGTGGCGGACATCGGCGAGCCGCCCTTCGACCCGCGGCCCGGGGGCGCCCGGTTCGACCGGGTGGTCCTCGACCTGCCGTGCACCGGCACCGGCACGTTCCGCAAGCACCCGGAGCTCAAGTGGCGGATCAGCGAAGCCGAGATCGGACGGCTGGCCCGCAGGGCGTTGCGCATGCTGAGCGGCGGCGCGCCGC
The DNA here is from genome assembly GCA_050050355.1 of Acidobacteriota bacterium. Lineage (GTDB taxonomy): Bacteria > Acidobacteriota > Thermoanaerobaculia > Multivoradales > DATKCC01 > JASFUJ01. The sequence goes on along the minus strand of JASFUJ010000019.1, from coordinate 8,910 downwards.
TGGTGGCGGAGGGCGGCCGGCTGGTGGCCATCACCTGCTCGCTCGAGGCGGAGGAGAACGAAGACGTCGTCGCCCGGTTCCTGGAAGACCACCCGGACTTCCGCCTGGAGCCTTCCCTGGGGGAGCTCCTGCAGCCCCCCCTCTCGGGAGCGCTCCGCGGAGAGGGCCTGATTCGCATCTTTCCGGGCAACGATCACGACGGTTTTTCGATTCACGTTCTCCGCCGCGAAGCCGCGCGGACCCCGTGTTGACAGGCCTCTGAGCTTCCCGTATCGTGGCCAACGGTTTCCAGACACCGCTTGCACTGAACGCGACGAAGGAGGAGAGCTTATGGCTGGTAAGTCGGACATCGTGAATGCCGTGATCCACAGTGTCGACGGGGTGACGAAGAAGCAGGCCGCGGAGACGTTCGACGCGATCTTCGAGGCCATCACGGAACAGCTCAGCGATGGGGATCGGATCGCCGTCGCCGGGTTCGGCAGCTTCTCGGTCACCGAGCGCGCCGCGCGCAAGGGCCGCAATCCGGCGACCGGGGAGGAGATTCACATTCCCGCGTCCAAGAACGTCCGCTTCAAGTCGGGCAAGGCCCTCAAGGACGCGGTCAACGGCTGAGCCGCACGCGGCCCGCGCCGGACGGCCGCCCGCCGGATTCCGTCGCCCATCTTCCCCGTTGCGAGAGGAAGAGGATCGGACGGGCTGAACCGGGCGGATCCTCCTCCGGCCGTTCGAACGAGAGCCCCGCCGCCGAGAGCTCCGGCGCGGGGCTCTTCCTTTATCTGATATTCCGGTAGAGCCCGGCGAGCCGCTCCGGGTGCACGCCGAAGAGGTAGAGCAGCCAGATCAGCCAGTTCACGGCGACGGTCCGCAGCACGCCGCCCGCCTCGTAGCGCCGCGCCGACGTGACGACGGGTGTGGGGATGACGGTCACCGGACCGATCCGCCCGAGCCTGCGGACGAAGCTCAGGTCCTCGAGGATCGGCCATTCCCGGAAGCCGCCGAGCGCGACGAAGGCGGTGCGCGTGCAGAACTGGGCCTGATCGCCGAGGGGGGAGCGGGTCAGCCGGGTCCGCAGGTTGACCAGCCGGGAGCCCAGGGCCATGATCCGCAAGCGGGAGTCGAACCGGACCAGGAACCCGCCACCGACGGCGCCGTCCGCCACGGCCCGGCGGACCCGGTCGAGAGCGTCCCCGGGCAGGCGCGTGTCGGCGTGGAGGCACAGCAGCACGTCGGAACGGCTCGCCTCCGCCGCCCGGTTGAGCTGCCGCCCGCGGCCCGCGGGACCGACGACCACCCGTGCACCCAGCTCCCGGGCCACCTCGACCGTGCGGTCGCGGCTGCCGCCGTCGGCGACGACCACCTCGTCAGCGCGGAGCACGAGATCGGGGAGGAGCCGGCGGAGGTTGTCCTCTTCGTCGAGGGCGGGGATCAGGATGGCGACCGTGGCGCGGCTCAAGGCGCGCGGATGCTAGCATGCTCCCCGCTCCGAGCCCCGCCCTGATCCATGCCCAGATCCGACAGATCCGACCCGAACGACCCCCGGCACGACCGGCTGAGCCACCTGGACGAGCGCGGCTCGGCGCACATGGTCGACGTCTCCGACAAGCCGGTCACCCGGCGCGTCGCCGAGGCCTCCTGCCGGGTGTCGCTCTCCCGCGAGACCGTGGACCGGCTCGATTCCCTGCCCAAGGGGGACGCCTTCGCGGTCGCCCGCCTGGCCGGCATCGGCGGCGCCAAGCGCACCGGAGAGCTGATCCCCCTCGCCCACCCGTTGCCCCTCGACCAGGTCGAGGTGGACCTGACCCCCACCGGGGACGGCGTCGAGGTGCGCTGCCGGGTGGTGACGACCGCCCGTACGGGCGCCGAGATGGAGGCGCTGGTGGCCTGCTCCACCGCCGCCCTCGCCCTCTACGACATGGTCAAGGCCGTGGAGCGGGACGCCGTGATCACCGACCTCCGCCTCGAGGCCAAGAGCGGCGGCGTCCGCGGCGACTACCGGCGCGGCAGCTCATGACCGGGGGCGTCCGCACCGGCCTGGACCGCCTGCTGGCGCGGCTGGCGGAGGGGGGCTCCGGGGCGCCCCGGCCCGGCCGCTACGCCCTGCTCGCCCACGGCGCCTCGGTGACCGCCGGCCTGGAGCCGGCGCACCTGGCCCTGGCCGCGTCGGCCGCCGGCCCACCGGCGCTCCTGGTCGGCCCGGAGCACGGCTACTACGGCGTCGAGCAGGACATGGTCCCCTCGGGAGGAGGCCGGGACCCGTGGACCGGCGTGCCGATCGTCTCCCTCTACGGGGACTCCGAGGGGAGCCTGCGGCCGGATCCGGCGATCTTCGACGGGATCGACACCCTGGTGATCGACCTCCAGGACGTGGGCTCGCGCTACTACACGTATGCCGCCACCGCCCTCTGGGCCGCCGAGGCGGCGCTCGGCGCGGGGACCGAGGTCTGGATCCTCGACCGGCCCAACCCCCTCGGCGGCGACGCCGTCGAAGGCAACCTCCCCGAGCCCGGCCACGAGTCGTTCGTCGGGGCCTTCCGCCTGCCGGTGCGCCACGGGCTGACCCTGGCGGAGCTGGGGCGGCTGGAGGCGCGGCGCGGGGGATGGGGAGAGGGCCTGCGCGTGTGGCGGATGACCGGCTGGGAGCGGTGGATGGAGTGGGAGGCCACGGGCCGGCCCTGGATCGCGCCGTCCCCCAACATGCCGACCCCGGAGACCGCCCGGCTCTACCCCGGAGGGTGCCTGGTGGAGGCGACCCGGATCTCCGAGGGGCGGGGCACGACGCGTCCGTTCCACCTGATCGGAGCGCCCGGCGTCGACCCGCCGGCGCTCGTCCGGGCCCTGGAGGTCCGGGCCCTGGAGCGGACTCCTCCGGAGCCGGACGAGCCCGGATTCGTCGGTCCATGGGCCGGTCTGAAGGCGGTCCCCACCTACTTTCGTCCCCAGTTCCAGAAGCACGCCGGAGCCGTCTGCGGCGGGGTCGAGCTGGTGATCACCGACCCCGCCCGGTTACGCCCCTACCGGGCCGGCGTCCACCTGATCGCGGCCCTCGCCGAGGCCGCCCCGGAAGCCTTCGGATGGCGTTCCGAGCCGTACGAGTTCGTCCGGGACCGGCCGGCGATCGACCTGCTGACCGGCGCCGGCGCGCTGCGCCGGGCGCTGGAGAGCGGCGACGCGACGCGGCAGATCGGCGTCTGGGTCGACTCCTGGGCCGGCGACGAGGAGGCGTTCCGCGCGGAGCGACGAGAGGCGCTGCTCTACCCGGAACCCGGCGCGGAATCCGGCGTGAAATCGGACCGGCGGCCGGACGACCCGCGGCCGGAGGAGGGCGTGGAGTGAAACGGATCCACCTGCTGCAGAGCGCCGCCGGGCCGGAGGCGCTCGCGGACCTGATCGCCGCGGCCCGCGCCGCCGGGCTCCGCATCGGCTGGCTGGACCTGTCGGCGCCGCCGCCGGCCACGCCCCTGGACGCGGCGGCGGCGGCCGGGGCCTCGCGGGCGGTGGCCGTGGGGGCGGGCCGCGCGGTGAGCGTCAAGCACACCGCCGGACCGCCGGTCCTCCGGGACCTGCTTCGGGAGCACTTCCCGGGATGCGCCCTGGTCGTCGTCCGGCCCGGTGACGGTGGCCCGGGGCCGGAGGACGGAGCCCCGGACGGTCCGGGCGCGGAGCTGGCCGGCCTTCCGCTCCTGGAGCCGGCGGGGGAGGGCTGGCGCGTGGTCCGCGGCTCCGGGGCCGGCGCGGCATCCGCCCTGGAGCTCACCACCGCCGAGCTGGTCGCCCGGCTGCGGCGCGCCCGCCCCTGGTGAAGGAGCCCGCTCCGGATCGATTCCGGATTGACCGCGCTCCGCGGGCCTGCCACAATGCCGCTTTGCGGCAACCTCTCCGGAGCGACCTTCCCCTCAGCCCGCCATGACCCCGTCCGACCCCGGCCCGCCCTCGCGATCGACTCCCCGGCCGGAGCCGATCCGCCACTTCCTCCCGGGCCCGGTCTACGTGACCGAGGAGGTGCGCCGGGCGATGACCGCGCCCATCGTCAGTCATCGCTCCGCGGCGTTCCTCGAGGTCTACGGGAGGATCGCCACCGGGCTGCAGGAGGTTTTCCGGACCGGCCGCGACGTCCCGTTCGCCACGGGCAGCGCCACCCTGGTGATGGAGATGGCCGTCGGCTCCACGGTCCGGCGCGACGTCCTGAACCTGGTGTGCGGCGCGTTCTCGGAGCGCTGGCACGCCATCAGCCGGTCGCTCGGGAAGCGGGCCGATCGTCTGGACGTGCCCTGGGGGCGGGCGGTCGATCCGGACCTGGTGCGCCGGGCCCTGCGGCGCAAGCGCTACGACGCGGTGACGGTGGTCCACAACGAGACCTCGACCGGGGTGATCAACCCGCTGGCCGACATCGCCCGGGCGGTCCGCGAGGAGAGCGACGCCCTGGTCCTGGTGGACGCGGTCTCCTCGCTGGCCGGCGCGCCGGTGGAGACGGACGGCTGGGGGCTCGACGTGGTGCTGACCGGCAGTCAGAAGGCCCTGGCCGCGCCGCCGGGCCTGGTCCCGTTCGCGGCGTCCGGACGTGCCGAGCGCCGCGCCGCCGGCGTGGAGGATCGGGGCTACTACACCGACCTGCTGCGCTACCTGCGCCGTCATCGCAAGGACGGCACCATCACGACGCCCGCCATCCCGGTGGCGTGGGCCCTGGAGCGGCAGCTCGCGCGGATCGCCGGCGAGGGGCTGGAGGCGCGCTGGCGGCGCCACCGGGAGCTCCGGGACCGGGTGGCCGGCTGGCTGGACGGGGGCGGCGGTGCGCGGGGCGTCACCTTCGCCGTGGACGACCCGGCGTTCCGCTCGCCCACGGTGAGCTGCCTGAGACCGCCGCCCGGGGTGGAAGCGCCGGCCCTGGTGGCGCGCCTGGCGGACAAGGGGTTCACGGTCGCCGGCGGCTACGGCGCGTGGAAGGCGGACACGTTCCGCATCGGGCACATGGGAGAGGTGCGGTCGGAGGATCTCGACGAGCTCCTCGCCGCGCTGGACGAGACCTTGGACGACGGAGTGTGACATGAACAAGATCCTGATCGCCGATCCGCTGCAGGCCGCGGGGATCGACATCCTTCGCGACGCCGGCGCCGACGTGACCGTCCTCGCCGAAGACGACCGCTCCCGGCTGAACGAGATCCTGGGCGACCACGACGCCCTGATCGTGCGCAGCATGACCAACGTGACCCGGGAGGTCCTGGAGGCCGGACGCCGGCTCCGGGTGGTGGGCAGGGCCGGCATCGGAGTGGACAACATCGACGTGGCCGCGGCCACGGAGCGGGGCATCCTGGTGGTCAACGCGCCCACCGCGAACCTGCTGTCGGCCACGGAGCACACCTTCGCCCTGCTGCTCGCCCTGGTGCGGAGCATCCCCGCCGCCGACGCCTCGATCAAGGCGGGCGAATGGGACCGCAAGCGGTTCGTGGGCGCCGAGCTCCAGGGCAAGACCCTGGGGGTCATCGGCTTCGGCAGGATCGGCCAGAAGGTGGCCGAGCGGGCCCGCGGGTTCGGCATGGAGGTGATCGCCCACGATCCGTTCCTCGATCCGTCCGTGGCCGGCAGGCTGGACGTGGAGCTGCTGGAGATCGAGCACCTCCTCGGCCGGGCCGACGTGGTCACGCTCCACACGCCGCTCACCGACTCGACCCGCGGCATGCTCTCGGCCGACCGGGTCCGCGCGATCAAGCCGGGAGCCATCCTGGTCAACTGTGCGCGGGGCGGCCTGGTGGACGAGGCCGCCCTGCTCGAGGCCCTGGAGTCCGGGGCGATCGCCGGCGCGGCGCTGGACGTGTTCGACGAGGAGCCGCCCACGGACCTGACGCTGGTGCGTCACCCGCGGGTGGTGGCCACGCCTCACATCGGCGCCCAGACGCGGGAGGCGCAGAAACGGATTGCGGTGGAGACCGCCAAGATGGTGCTCTCCGCTCTCGGCGGCTCCCTGGCGGTGACCGCGGTCAACCTGCCCTTCGGTACCACCGGGAGCCGGGGCGAGCCCTACCTGCGGCTCGGCGAGACGCTGGGCCGGCTGGCGGCCGGGTTGCTCTCCGGCTCGGTCGAGGGGCTGCAGGTGGACCTGTGGGGGATCGACGAGCCGTTCCGGGTTCCGGTGGCGGTGGCGGCCCTCAAGGGGGTGCTGGAGCCGGCCCTCGGCGAGGCCATCAACTACGTCAACGCCGAGCGGGTGGCGGAGGACCGGGGCATCGAGGTGGTGCGCGCGACCCATGCCACTCCGGGCGACTACCCGCACCTCGTGGGGGTGACCCTGCGCGGCGCCGAAGGGGAGGTCTCCCTGCAGGGGACCCTGTTCGGGGAGCGGGATCCCCGGGTGGTGGGGATCGAGGGCTACCAGCTCGAATTCCGGCCCGGCGGGACGCTGCTGGTGCTCAGCAACCTGGACGTGCCCGGGGTGGTGGGCAAGGTGGGCAGCCTGCTGGGGGAAGCGGGGATCAACATCGGCGACATCCACCTGGCGCGGAGCGCGTCGGGGCCCAGGAACCGTGCGCTGGCCGTCCTGGGGCTCGACCAGGCGCCAGGCCCCGAGGTCGTCGAGGGCCTGCTGGCTCTGGACGAGGTGGAGTGGGTGCGGGTGGTCGAGGCGGAGTGAGGCCGGGAGAGAGGGACGGGGGGGTTGGGGGGAGATCCAGTGGCGCCCTCCTGCCCCCAGGTGTAGGCCCGGGGCTTGTCCCCGGGCGCCATCGCGCCCGTCCACCGGGGCCTGCCTCTCCGTTGAATTGTCGGGGAAGAGATCGAACGCTGGCGGCCGGTCCCCTGATGTGAGAGGTTGAGGAACCATGGCACGCATCGGAGTGATCTTCGGAGGCCGGTCGGTGGAGCACGAGGTGTCGGTCACCTCGGCGCGCACCGTGGCGCAGGGGCTGGAAGAGGCCGGGCACGAGGTGGTTCCGCTCGGGATCGGTCCGGACGGTGTCTGGGTGGACCGGGAGACCGCAGCCGCGGCGCTGGCGGGGGAGCTGGACCGGCTGCCCGAGGGCAGAGGCTCGGCGGTGTCCAGCCTGTCGCACCTGGTGGAAGCCGCGGCCGACCGTGGCGTGGAGGCGGTCTTCCCGATCGTCCACGGCACCTGGGGCGAGGACGGCACCCTCCAGGGGCTGTGCGAGATGGCCGACCTGCCCTACGCGGGCGCGGACGTGACGGCCAGCGCGCTCGCCTTCGACAAGGTGCTCACCAAGCGCCAGCTCGAGGCCGTGGGCATTCCGGTGGTGCCCTACGAGACGGTGGAGCGCAGGCGCTTCGAGTCCGATCCGGACGACTTCCTTCGGCGGCTGGAGCGGTTCGATCCACCCCTCTTCGTCAAGCCGCGGGCCGGCGGCTCGAGCGTGGGCGTGCGACGGGCGGGCGCGCCGGAGGAGCTGGACGAGGCGGTGCGGTTCGCGCTGCGGTTCGACGACGGCGTGCTGGTGGAGCAGGGCGTCCGGGGCCGGGAGCTGGAGGTGGCGGTGCTGGGGCCCCGGGGGGAGCTGCGGGCGTCGGTGGTGGGGGAGATCGTCCCGGGGCGGGAGTTCTACGACTACGAGGACAAGTACCTGACGGACGGGGCGGAGCTGATCGCCCCGGCGGAGCTGCCCGACGGCCTGGCGGAGCGCCTGGGGGACCTGGCCGTGCGGGCGTTCGGGGCTCTCGGCGGGCACGGCATGGCGCGGGTCGACTTCCTGCTGGAATCGGAGCCGGCCGCCGGTGAAGACGGCGTGTTCGTGAACGAGATCAACACCCTGCCCGGGTTCACGAGCATCTCCATGTATCCGCGCCTGTGGGGCCTGTCCGGCATCCCTCTGCCGGAGCTCGTCGACCGCCTGGTCCGGATCGCCGTCGACCGCCACCGGGAGCGCCACCGCCTGGACGAAGGCATCCGTGCCTGGATCGCCGAGCTCGCCGGCCGGGCGTAGGCCCGCGGGGGGATGGCTTCGCCGGGGGGTCTGCCGGGAGCCGCCGGACCGCTCCACGTGCCACCGTTCGATGCCGTGTCCACCCGGGCTACGCCCCCGGCTCACCCACGCAACGAATCCTCCGGTCGAAGCGGCTGGCTTCAGCCGGCCGGATGGGCCGAAGGCCATGGCACAGACGGACGAGCTCGGGTCACGGGAGGGGAACCACCACGGCCTCCCAGCCCAGGTCGCGGAGATCGCCGCGGAGCCGCCGGGCCTTTCCCTTCCTCTCGAATCGGCCGACCTGGACCCGGTGCCAACCGTCGGCGCTGCGGACTTCTGCTTCGGGGAAGTGGCGGGCGAGGAGGGTGCGGAGGTCGTCGGCGCGGCGGCGCTCGCGGAAGGCGCCGACCTGGACGGTCCAGGGGCCATCCCCACCGTCACCGCGTGCGGCCGGTACCGGCGCCGTCGGCCCGGGCCCCGCCCGGGCCTGCACGGCGCCGTCGGCGGGCCGCACCAGCACCAGCTCCACATGGGCCGTCCCCGGGCCGATCATCTCGATCCGGCGGGCCGCGGCGTAGGAGAGGTCGATGATCCGCCCCCGCACGAACGGCCCCCGGTCGTTGATCCGGACCCGCACGCTCCGCCCGTTGTCCAGGTTCCGGACCTCGACCACGGTGCCGAACGGCAACGTCTTGTGGGCCGCCGTCAGCCCGTGCATGTCGTAGCGCTCCCCGTTCGCCGTCTGCCGCCCGTGGAACGTCCCTCCGTACCAGGACGCCACCCCCCGGCCGACCACCCCTCCCCGCACCGACCCCCGGTACCCCGAACACCCGGCGGTCGCGGCAGCCATGACGACCAGGGCACCCAAGGCCCCCCACCGCCGAACCCGATTCATCGAGACCAATTCCTAATTCCTAATTCCTAATTCCTGATCCCCACTAGACTCTCGGCGTCTCCACCTCCGCCGCCGCGACCCGCGCCACCACCGGCTCCACCCGGTCCCGCA